>JAUXPG010000380.1 GCA_030683915.1 Gemmobacter sp. | reverse complement strand
TGTCGACCGTAAAGCCATGGTTCATCGAGGTGATTTCCACCTTGCCGGTGTCCATGTCCTTGACCGGATGGTTCGCGCCGTGGTGGCCGTGGTTCATCTTGACCGTGCGCGCACCCAAGGCGAGGGCAAGCATCTGGTGCCCCAGACAGATGCCGAACACCGGCAAATCAGCCGCCAGCACGCCCCGGATCATTGGCACGGCATAGGCGCCGGTGGCCGCCGGGTCCCCGGGGCCGTTCGACAGGAACACGCCTTCGGGGTTCAGCGCCAGCACGTCCTCGGCGGTGGCCGAGGCCGGAAGCACCGTCACATCGCAGCCAGCCGAAGCCAGACACCGCAAGATGTTGCGCTTGGCGCCGTAATCCACCGCAACCACACGCAGACCGGGGCCTTCGCGGCGCTTGTAACCTTCGGGCCAGGCCCACCGCATCTCGTTCCAGAGATAGGATTGGCCGCAGGTGACATCCTTGGCCAGATCAAGCCCGACCAGCCCCTTCCACGCCCGAGCCTTTGCAACCAGTGCCTCGATGTCGAAGTTGCCCGCCGGGTCATGCGCCAGCGCCACATGCGGGGCACCTTGCTGGCGGATGGCGCGGGTCAGGCGGCGGGTGTCGATGCCACCGATGCCGATCCGGCCATGCCGGGCAAGCCATCCGGGCAGGTCGCCCACGCTGCGCCAGTTCGACGGTTCGGTCGGGTCCCACTTGACCACCAGCCCGGCGGCGGCGGGTGTTTCCGCGCTTTCGTCGTCCTCGGGCGTCACGCCGACGTTGCCGATATGGGGGAAGGTGAAGGTGACGACCTGGCCCGCATAGCTCGGGTCGGTCATGATTTCCTGATAGCCGGTCATCGCGGTGTTGAACACCAGTTCGGCGACGCAGTCTCCGGTGGCTCCGAAGCCATGGCCGAAGAACAGTGTCCCGTCGGCGAGGGCCAGGCAGGCGGTCGGGCGGGGGGCAGCGTTGGGCATGGGGCGACTCCGGGATAAACGGGCGGAACCTAGACCTGTGCGCCGACGGGGTCAATCCTTTGTCTTAAATCCCTTTTCTTGAAAAATCAACGGCTTGGCCGTGTTGCCCCCGCGGGGTGGTTCCGGTATCCTGCACGGACCCAACTGGAGACGCCCCGATGCCCCTGCGCGACCGACTGAGTGCCGCCCTGAAGGACGCCATGAAAGCGCGCGAGGCGGAACGGACCTCGACGCTGCGGCTGATCAATGCCGCCATCAAGGACCGCGAGATTGCCTCGCGGGGCGACGGCGCGTCAGATGATGGTGTGGGCGATGCCGAAATCATGGCGATCCTGGGCAAGATGGTCAAGCAGCGCCAGGAAAGCGCGCGGATGTACGAAGAGGGCGGGCGGCTGGAACTGGCGGAAAAGGAACTGGCCGAAATCAAGGTGATCGAGGAATACCTTCCCCGCCAGCTGACGCCGGACGAGGTTGCGGGGGCGATCTCCGCCGCCATTGCCGAAACCGGCGCCGCGTCGATCCGCGACATGGGGCGGGTGATGGCGGCGCTGAAGGCGCGCCACACCGGCCAGATGGATTTCGGCGCGGTCGGCCCGATGGTCAAGGACCGGCTGGTCTGACGCGCCGCGGACCCTTGCAAAGGGTCCGGCTTGGCACCGTTTCGCTGCGGTTTCTTTGCAGGAAACCTCGCCGCCCTCAGCGCAGCGCGCGAAGCCGGGCGTTCAGGTCTGCCGCCAGCGCCACGCGTTCCTCGGGGCTGAGGAACGCGCCCAGTTCCACCTCGCGCGCGCCGCCCTTCAGCGTCAGATACTCCGGCACCGGCCCGCCTTCGGGGTGCAGCCGGACCTGAACCCAGTAGGGGTTCGCCTGCCAGCTTTGCGGCGCCTTGCGGGGGGCGCGGCGCACAAGCTCCATGAGGTCATGCGACAGCCGCAGTTCCTCGGTCAACTCCGCGTCGCGGTAACTGCGCATCAACCCCGCCCACAGGCCCCAGACCGCCAGCACGAAGAACGGCAGCAGCCCCCACAACACCGGCGACCCGATCACCGGCAGCAAGGGAACCAGCAGCATCAGCGCAGCAAAGCCGATGGTCAGCGCAAAGCCCCTGCGCGGCAATGACCTGTAGGGCCAGGCGCGCAGGGTTTCCGGGGCGTCGTCGGTGGCAGGAGTCCAGGCGTAGGGCATTGTGGGGGTATCGTGGGGTTATGGTGTCTTGCGGGCCGGGTGGGCGCCCGCGCCCCGTTGAAAGCGCAGCAAATACCCGTCCCGGTCGGCGACGAGGACCTGCCGAAAGCCGATATCGACCTCGTCACGGCGGTATCAGCGATCGTCGGACGGCAGATAGGGCGGGGCACCTGCCTTGACCAGTGCGGCGGGTATCGGCGCGGTGTCGGGCACGGCGATTTGCAGGTTCACCCCGCGGCCCAGCCGCGCAGCGGGTCCGGCAACGCCCGGGTGGTCCAGCATCCGGTCGGCGCCAAGCAGCGCCAGGTTGGTGCCCCATTCCTCGGGTGGGTATAAAAGTTGCCCAAAGCCGAGCATACCGCAGGAGAAGGCAACCGAGGCCCGGCTCTCGCTGACCGGCAATTCGCGAACCAGCGCGTTCGGCACCTTCGCGCCCCACCTTGAGAAAAAGGCCCCGGATCGCTCCGGGGCCCTCTGATGTGATGGTCGGCGCCTTTTAGTGGGCGTGGCTCTTGTCCCAGTCGGACTGCTTGGGCAGTTGCTCGAACGTATGTTCGGGCGGCGGGGTGGGCAGGGTCCATTCCAGCGTATCGGCGTGTTCGTTCCAGTAGTTCGCCCGCGATTCGCGTTTCCCGGCCAGCAGCGTGTAGACCACGATGCCGATGAACATCAGGAACGAGGCGAAGGCCAGGAACGCGCCGATCGACGAGACATAGTTCCACTGGGCGAAGGCCTCGGGATAGTCGATGTAGCGGCGCGGCATGCCTTGACGGCCCAGGAAGTGCTGCGGGAAGAACGTGAGGTTCGAACCGATGAACATCATCCAGAAGTGCAGCTTGCCCGCCCATTCCGGGTACTGGCGGCCCGACATCTTGGCCATCCAGTAATAGACCCCGGCAAAGATCGCGAACACCGCCCCAAGGCTCATCACGTAGTGGAAGTGCGCCACGACGTAATAGGTGTCGTGATAGGCGCGGTCGATGGCGGCCTGGCTCAGCACGATGCCGGTCACGCCGCCCACCGTGAAGAGGAACAAGAAGCCGAAGGCCCAGAGCATCGGGGTTTCGAAGCTGACCGAACCCTTCCACATCGTCGCGATCCAGCTGAACACCTTCACCCCGGTCGGAACCGCGATGACCATGGTGGCCAGCATGAAATAGCTCTGCTGCGTCAGCGACATGCCGACAGTGTACATGTGGTGCGCCCACACGACAAAGCCCAGCACCCCGATGGCGACCATCGCATAGACCATCGGCAGGTAGCCAAAGATCGGCTTGCGCGCGAAGGTCGCGATGACGTGGCTGATGATGCCAAAGCCGGGCAGGATGATGATGTACACTTCCGGATGGCCGAAGAACCACAGGATGTGCTGGTACAGCACCGGGTCGCCACCACCCGACGGGTCAAAGAAGGTGGTGCCGAAGTTGCGGTCGGTCAGCAGCATGGTGATGGCGCCGGCCAGAACGGGCAGTGCCAGCAGGATGAGCCAGGCGGTCACAAAGATCGACCACGCGAACAGCGGCACCTTGTGCAGGGTCATGCCCGGCGCGCGCATGTTCAGGAAGGTGGTGATCATATTGATCGCACCAAGGATCGAAGACGCGCCCGACACGTGGACGGCGAAGATGGCAAGGTCCATCGAGAACCCGTCCTCGCGCGTCGACAGCGGCGGATAGAGCACCCAGCCGACGCCAGACCCGGCCTGCCCATTGCCACCCGGTGCCAGCACCGATGCGACGGCAAGCGAGGTGCCCGCGACATACAGCCAGAACGACAGGTTGTTCAGCCGGGGGAACGCCATATCCGGCGCGCCGATCTGCAGCGGCATGAAGTAGTTGCCGAAACCGCCGAACAGCGCGGGAATCACCACGAAGAACATCATCAGGATGCCGTGCGCGGTAACCAGCACGTTCCAAAGGTGTCCGTTCGGGGTACAGTCGGCCGTGGCGGCGGCGGTGATCCGCGCGCCCTCCATGCACATGAACTGCACGCCGGGGTTCATGAGCTCCAGGCGCATGTACACGGTGAACGCCACCGCGATGAAGCCGACAAGGCCCGCAGTGAACAGATAAAGTATCCCGATGTCCTTGTGGTTGGTGGACATGAACCAGCGGGTAAAGAACCCGCGGGTGTCATGGTCCCCGTGACCGTGGATGGCTGCGTCGGCCATGCGTTGCTCCCGTTCCGTTGTCGTGGTGCGCCGGGGGAATCCCCCCGTGCGTGCCGGTTCCCGCTGTCGGTTCTAGAATGTGACCGGCTCAGGGGCAATGCCGGACTTTGATGCAGGTCAAGTTTTGCATGCCTTCGCAGGGTGTTGACAGCGTCATTCTGTCGCATGCACGGGCAAGTGCGCCAGCCCTGTGCGTGCTCAGGCCGGTGCGGCCGCCACGGCGCGCAGTTCCACCAACCCGCCCGGCACGATCAGGCCCGCCACCTCGACCGCCGTCCATGCAGGGTAGGGCGGCGGGATATAGCGGGCGCGCACCTGCATGAATGTCTCCATATGGCGGGCCATGTCGACGTGATAGGTGGTCAGTTCCACAAGGTCGCCCAGATCGGCCCCCGCTGCCTGCAAGATCGCGCGCAGCGCCTCGAACGCTGTGGCAAATTGCGTCGCCGGGTCGCGCACCGCCATCAACGCGGTCAAGGGTGCGCTGTCGTCGCGCGTTGTCGCCTCGGCCCCCGCCAGCCCCGAGCTTGGCGGGTTGCCATCCGGACTGGTGCCGATGATGCCTGAACAAAAGATCAGCCCGCCCGCCCGCACAGCCGGGGCAAAATGCCACTGGTCATGCACGGCCTGCAAGGCGGGCGGAATGATTGGTGTCCGGGTCATGGGCGTTGTCCTGCGAAATCGGTTGAGCCAACCTATTCGGGTCATCGCCGGATGCAACACCGCGCCAGACAGGGCCACGCGCGATGCCTGTCGCGCCGCGATGCGCCGGAGTGGCTCGGCCACTGACCCGAGGCTGCGATGACCGGCGCACGGGCCATCTCGGGCTCGCGCCGGTGGTGGCCAAGCCTAACCTCGCAGCAACGGTCCGCAGCGAAGGGGCCCCCCGCCGCGCACACGGGGCGATCAGTTCGTCGGCGCGACCGAGGCCAGCCAGGCCGCGATGTCCTTGCCGCCCTTCTTGAGCTTGAAGGTCATGTTCGACTTGGCCTTCGAATCGCCGGTGAATTCCTGAATGAACTTGGACGGGTCTTCGGTGTATTCAGCGAAGGACTCC
>JAUXPG010000145.1 GCA_030683915.1 Gemmobacter sp. | reverse complement strand
GCGCAGCGAATGGACGTTGGGCGGCTATGGTCTGCGCGGGTCGGTGATTGATGCGCTGATCATTTGTCCGATCGAGGCGGGATTGGTCGAGCCGTTCCTTATCGTGCACAACTCCGACAACAACAACGATGCGCGCAAGATCGTGGCGGACCGGCTCAAGGCGATCTGGCAGGTGCAATAGGCAGGGCCGGCGCAATCGCGCTTTCGGCGGGGGCGTGGGCGGGTTAGGGTAGGGCAACCGGAAGGAATACCCATGCCAGAACCCCGCGCCCCACGCCTGTGCGTCCTGATCGACGCCGACAACGTGCCTGCCACCTATGCCGAGGCCATTTTCGAGGAAATCGCCTCGTTGGGCGAAGCGTCGGTGCGGCGCATCTATGGCGACTGGTCGGCGCAGCGCCTTTACAAATGGGCCGAGAAGGTGGCGGCGCTGGGGTTGGTGGCAGACCAGCAATTTTCCAACACCAAGGGAAAGAATGCCAGCGACATCGGGTTGGTGATCGCCGCGATGGATTTCCTGCATTCCGGGCTGTTCGACGGTTTCGTGCTGGTCTCCTCTGACAGCGATTTCACCCGGCTGGCCGCGCGGGTCCGCGAACAGGGTCTGGATGTTTACGGCATCGGCGAGAAAAAGACGCCCGAGGCGTTCCGCATGGCGTGCAAGCGGTTCATCTATGTCGAAAACTTGGGCCCCCCGGAACCGGCCCGTGCGCCTGCCCCGCAGACCGCCAAGCCCGACCTGCCGACCGAAGCGCCCCGTGCGGCGGGGGGCAAGGAACCGCCCGCCAACGCCATTCCGCTGATCGTGGCGGCGATGCGGGCCATCGACCCCGAAGGGGAATGGTATTCCCTGGGCCAGATCGGCCAGTTCATTACCCAAGGCACGCCGGATTTCGACACGCGCACCTATGGCAGCGCCAAGTTTTCGGATCTGGTGCGCAAATTGCCGCGGTTCGAGGTGCGCCAAGGCCCCGGCGGCCAGTTACAGGCGCGCGATGTGACCTGACCGGTCAGTGCAACGGCCCGATGTCAACGCCGTGGGGCAGGGTGGTCAGCCGCAGTCCGGTGTCCGTGCTTTGCAGGCCATAGCCCTTTGCCGCGAGCCGGCGCGTCAGATCCGCGTCGGACCGGGCGGCACGCAGGTCTTGGGCGATCAGGTGGCGGATCTGTGCCAGCAGGAACGGATCAGGGGTGGGCATGGCAGCCTCGCTACAAAGGGAACTGGTAAGCCTGTTCTGCCATGCCCCAAGGGCATTTCCGTGGCGGCCCGGCGGCATTGCCGGGCCGCTGCGGCGCCCTTATCCGATCAGGTGGTTGTAAAGCCGGACCGAGCCATCGCGGCTGGCCAGACTTTCGCTGGACCGCACGTCGCGGGCGTAGGCCTGCACGGCGGCGGCGGTGCCGGGGCCCCAGGTGCCGTCAATGCCGCCGCGATAGTAACCATAGGCCGCCAGCCGCTGCTGGATCAGGCGCCGGGCCTGCGGGCTGAATTCATAGAACGCCGCAGCCGCGACATTGGTCTGATAACCCGGACGCGGGTTCTGATAGCCCGGCTGCGGCTGGTGATGCGGCGGTTGATAACCCGGCCGCGGATAGGGCTGGACATACAGCGGCGGAGGTGCGGGCTGCGCGTTGGCACGGCCCTGCTTGATCAGTTCGTTGATGATGACGGCCGCGACCACCCCCTTGAGCACGTTGCGTTCGTTCTTGCCCAAGGCATGGGCCGGGGCGACCGAGGCACCGGCCAGCGCAAGCGCGGTGACGGCGGCAGTGGCGGTGCGAGTGACAGCTGGCAGCATGTCGAGCTCCTTCTTTCGGGATGGGCCGGGCAGACAGGCCGGCGGTGGATCGATGAGCCGAACATGGGCCGGGTGCCGCTGACAGGCAAAAACGCCCCGGTGATATGCGATAACACGGGCCATAACTGCGCTTTTCCACAAGGAATCCCGCCTCAGATGCAAAAAAGGCGCCCCCTTGGCCAGGGGCGCCCTTAGACGTTTTTGGTGCTTTCCGCGCGGTCAGATCGACAGGCAGATGTACTTCAGTTCGAGATAATCCTCGATTCCGTGGCGGCTGCCTTCGCGGCCAAGGCCGGATTGCTTGACCCCGCCAAAGGGCGCGACCTCGGTCGAGATGATGCCGGTGTTGACGCCGACGATGCCGTATTCCAGTTGCTCTTGCACGCGGGTGATGCGCCCGATGTCGCGGGCGTAGAAATAGGCGGCAAGGCCGAAGATGGTGTCGTTGGCATAACCGATCACCTGTTCCTCGGTGTCGAACCGGAACAGCGGCGCCAGCGGGCCAAAGGTTTCTTCCTGCGCGACCTTCATCTTCTGGGTGACGCCGGTGATGATGGTGGGCTCAAAGAATGTGCCCCCGTTGCCGTGCCGTTTGCCGCCCGCAATCACCTCGCCGCCTTTTTCCAGCGCATCGGCGATGTGTTCCTCGACCTTCTCGACGGCAGCCATGTTGATCAGCGGGCCAAGGTCGGTTCCGGGTTTCAGCCCGTCGCCGACCTTCATCTTGCCGACCGCCTCTTTCAGCTTGGCAGCGAAGGCATCATAGACGCCGGCCTGAACATAGATGCGGTTGGCGCAGACGCAGGTCTGCCCGTTGTTGCGATACTTCGACATCATCGCACCTGCGACGGCCGCATCCAGATCGGCGTCATCGAACACGATGAAGGGCGCGTTGCCGCCCAGTTCCATGCTGCATTTGATGACCTGGTCGGCAGCCTGCCGCAGCAGGATGCGGCCGACCTCGGTCGATCCGGTGAAGGTCAGCTTGCGGATGGCCGGGTTTTCGCAGAATTCCTTGC
>JAUXPG010000139.1 GCA_030683915.1 Gemmobacter sp. | reverse complement strand
TTATCCACCGTCTGCCGGATCATCCGCTGGCACAGGTGTCGATCACCGTGGCGCTGCCGTTCCTTGCCTATCTGCTGGCCGACACGGTGCTGGCGGTGTCGGGCGTGGTGGCGGTGGTGGGTGCCGGGCTGGCCGTGAACTTCCTTGCGCCGGGCCGGCTTGCGCCCCCAGTGCTGGCCAAACTGCGCGACACATGGGACCTGTTGGCCTATTGGGCGGGCGGGTTGATCTTTGTGATGGCGGCGCTGCTGGTGCCAAGGCTGTTGGCCCAGGCGCAGTGGTCGGACCTAGGGCTGGTGATGGTGACGGTGCTGGCGGCGCTGGTGGCGCGGGCGCTGATCCTGTTCGGGCTGATGCCGCTGCTGACGATGATGCGCCTGTCGCCGCGGGTGGAAACGCCCTATCGGCTGGCGATCTTGTGGGGGGGCCTGCGCGGGGCGGTGACGCTCGCGCTGGCGCTGGCAGTGACCGAAAGCTTCCGCATCCCGCCCGACATCAAGCGCGAGGTTGGCATCATCGCCACCGGCTTCACGCTGTTCACGCTGATCGTGCAGGGCACATCCTTGCGCTGGGTGATCCACCGGCTGGGGCTTGACCGGCTGTCGGCGCTCGATGTCGCCTTGTCGCGGCAGGTGGTGGCGGTGGCGCTGCAATCGGTGCGCGAAACCGTGTCGGACGCGGCGCGCGACCTTGGGCTGAACCGCGACATCGTGCGCGACGAGGCCAAGCGGTTCGGTGAGCGGCTGGACCGCGCGGTGTCCGCCGCCGAAGACGGCACCGACATTCCGGATCGCGACCGGGTGACGCTG
Source organism: Gemmobacter sp. (assembly GCA_030683915.1). Classification (GTDB taxonomy): domain Bacteria; phylum Pseudomonadota; class Alphaproteobacteria; order Rhodobacterales; family Rhodobacteraceae; genus Wagnerdoeblera. The sequence continues at coordinate 6,219 of JAUXPG010000139.1, read as the reverse complement.
GGCCTTGTGGCGCTGGCCGGGCGCGAGCGCGACCTGATCCTCGAGGCGTTCCGCGACGGGCTGATCGAGGCGCAACTGGCCAACCGGCTGCTGGCCGACAGCGACCGCATCATCGAACGCACCCGCGTCGGAGGGCGCAGCGAATACCGGCTGGCCGCGCGCGAAGGGCTGCGGGCGGGGCGTGCGCAACGCCTGGCCGAAGTGCTGCACAACCGGCTGCGCATCTCGGCCCCGTTGGCGCGGCTGACCGCCGACAGGTTCGAACGCATCGTGACCTTGCGGCTGATCCTGCGGGCGCTGCACGGATTCATCGACACGCGCATCCGGCGCATCCACGGGCGCCGGGTGGCCGATCTGTTGCACGAACTGCTCGACCGCCGGATGGAGGAAACCGACCGCGAACTGGAAGGGCTGCAACTGCAATTCCCCGGCTATGCCGAAAGCCTGGAACGCCGTCTGATCCGCCAGACCACGCTGGCGCAGGAAGACCGCGAATATGCGGCGCTGGTCGAAGACGGGCTGATCGGCCCCGAACTGCGGTCGGTGCTGATGTGGGAGCTGGCGCGGCGGCGTAACCAGCTTGCCGTGCGGCCGGTGCTGGACCTGACCGTGCAAAAAACCGACCTGATCGGCAGCTTCCCCCTGTTCGCCGCAATGGACGCCTCGGCCCGCAGGACGCTGGGGCGGGCGTTGCGCACCGTCTATGCCGCGCCCGGCGACGTGATCTTGCGCCGCTCGGACATGCCGCGGCAGGTGTGGTTCATTGCCTCGGGCGCGGTCGAATCCGACACGGCGGGGCGCATCCTGCGGCTTGGCCGGGGCGAGATGTTCGGGCACTTGGCGGTGATATCCGGCAAGTCGCGCAAAGCGCAGGTGCGCGCGATCACCCATTGCACGCTGCTTGCGCTGGACGAGGCACGGTTCATGGATCTGCTGCGCCGCGATGCGACGCTGCGCGCGGCGGTAGGCGAAAGTGCGGCAAAGCGCGGGGTCAAGCTGGACCTGTCATCCCTGACCGCCTGATCCCATCGGATCGCGCAAGGCCAGCAACGCCCGCGCCGCCGCCCGGGCAAACCCGCGCGTGACCGCCGCGCGCCGCGCGCCCGACAGCCGGGCTTCGGGCGCCATCCGCACGATCTCGGCGCCCCAGGCATCGGCCAGGATCAGCCCGGTGCCGTCGGGCAGGAGATCGGTGGGAAAGGCGGTGTCGACGGCCCAGAAATAGCGGTCGCACCAGTCAAGATATCCGGTCCACTTTGCGTCGCCGGTGAAATCCGCGCGGCTGGACTTGCACTCCACCACCCAGATTTCCCCCTTTGGCCCCAGCGCCATGACATCGACGCGCAGGCCGGGGGTGGGGGTATATTCGGTCAGCGGGCTGAACCCGTGGTCCACCAGCGCCCGGCAGACCCCGCGCGCCAGCACCGCACCCGGACGCGGGGTCGGGGCTTGGCGGCGGGGGGGATCGGTGGCATCCTGCGGATCGGAGGTGCCCGATGTCATGGCTTGACCGCCTTGCCGAACGCCGGATGCAGGCCGCGCGGCTGAAAGGCCAGTTGCAAGGACTGGCCGGAGAGGGCAAGCCCCTGCCCGACCGTCCCGGCGATGCCTTTGTCAGCGCAGGCGACGCCGTGGGATTTCGCATCATGGCCGAAGCGGGCGTGCTGCCCGAGGAAATCGTGCTCAAGAAGGCGGCCGAGGCCAAGCGCGCGGAGCTGGCAGCCCTGAGCGACCCCGACGCGCGCAAGCGGGCGATGGCGGAACTCGCGGACATTGAATTGCGCCGCGCCATCGCCGAGGAGGCGCGGCGCCGGTTTCTGGCGCCGTGACAGGGCACGGCTGGCGCGCGCTGGCGCGAAAGGCTGGGCCGGTGACATGCGCCCAGCATGGGCGAAACCGGGCCGCCTGTCGAGAACCGGGCGGCTTAATCGCAAGCCAGCGGCGCGCCGGGTCGCACGCCCCCTTGCGCCAGGGGCAGCCGCAGCTTAGCTTAAGAAGTGGCGGTTACTGCTCTTCTCGTGCGGGGTCATTTTCCAGTGGCCGATAAGCACTTCCGAGGGAGCTGGCTCTGCCGGGATCCTGGTCCCGGTATCTGGCGCCCACCTGATCACTCAGGCTCTCGGGAAACTCACGCCTCCACGGTCGCTGCGGTTTCCGCCACCCTTGCCCCCTGACCGGGTGGGGTCGCCCGCCCTGTGGGGCGCTTTGCCCCGCTTGCCGTGCGGGCGCGCGCGGCCTATACCGCGCGCATGCTGGACAATCGCCCCCCCCTTCCGCCCGAAATCGCCCGCCGCCGGACCTTTGCGATCATTTCGCACCCCGACGCCGGGAAAACCACGCTGACCGAAAAGTTCCTGCTGTTCGGGGGCGCCATCCAGATGGCCGGTCAGGTGCGCGCCAAGGGCGAAGCGCGGCGCACGCGGTCGGACTTCATGAAGATGGAGCAAGAGCGCGGGATTTCCGTCTCGGCCAGCGCGATGTCGTTCGACTTCCGGCAGTATCGCTTCAATCTGGTCGACACGCCCGGCCACAGCGACTTTTCCGAAGACACCTATCGCACGCTGACGGCGGTGGATGCCGCCATCATGGTGATCGACGGCGCCAAGGGGGTGGAGAGCCAGACGCGCAAGCTCTTTGAGGTGTGCCGGTTGCGCGACCTGCCGATCCTGACCTTTTGCAACAAGATGGACCGCGAAAGCCGCGACACCTTTGAGATCATCGACGAGATTCAGGAAAACCTTGCGATCGACGTGACACCGGCAAGCTGGCCGATCGGGGTGGGGCGTGACTTCATCGGGGCCTATGACCTGCTGCATGACCGGCTGGACATCATGGACCGCGCCGACCGCAACCGAGTGGCGGAATCCGTGCAGATCAACGGGCTGGATGATCCGAAGCTGGCCGAACATGTGCCGGCAGACCTGCTGGCGAAGTTCCTGGAAGATTTGGAAATGGCGCGCGCCCTGCTGCCCGCCTTCGACCGGGGGGCGGTGCTGAACGGGTCGATGACGCCGATCTGGTTCGGGTCGGCCATCAATTCCTTCGGGGTGCGCGAATTGATGGAGGGCATGGGTGAATACGGCCCGGAACCGCAACCGCAGAAGGCGGCTGAACGGATGATTTCCCCCGAGGAATCAGCGGTTACCGGCTTTGTCTTCAAGGTTCAGGCGAACATGGACCCCAAGCACCGCGACCGCGTTGCCTTTGTGCGGCTGGCCTCGGGGCATTTCGAGCGCGGCATGAAGCTGACCCATGTGCGGAGCGGCAAGCCGATGGCAATTGCCAACCCGGTGATGTTTCTGGCCGCCGACCGCGAGTTGGCCGAGGAAGCCTGGGCAGGCGATATCATCGGCATTCCGAACCACGGCCAGTTGCGGATCGGTGACGGGCTGACCGAGGGCGAGGCGCTGCGCTTTACCGGCATTCCCAGTTTCGCGCCGGAACTGCTGCAGACCGTGCGCGCGGGCGACCCGATGAAGGCCAAGCATCTGGAAAAGGCGCTGATGCAGTTCGCCGAGGAGGGCGCCGCCAAGGTGTTCAAGCCGATGATCGGTTCGGGGTTCATCGTCGGGGTCGTCGGCGCCTTGCAGTTCGAGGTGCTGGCCAGCCGGATCGAACAGGAATACGGGCTGCCGGTGCGGTTTGAAGGGTCGAACTTCACCTCGGCGCGCTGGATCGCCGGGCCCAAGGCGGAAATGGACAAGCTGATCAACATCAACAAGCAGCACATCGCAGTGGACCACGATGGCGACATGGTGTTTCTGACCCGCCTGCAATGGGATATCGACCGCGTGGTGCGCGATTACCCCGAGTTGCGGCTGACGGCGACCAAGGAAATGATGGTGTGAGCATGATCCCCCGCGATCTGGTGGCGAAATCGCTGGGCGTGGCGCCTGAGGCGCTGCCGCCCGGTGACCTGCCGGTGGATCGGTTGGCCGCGCGGTGGCTGGGGTTCATGCGCGCCGCTGACGAGGCGGTGGCACCGCAGGAGCAGCCGGATTACTGGACGGTCGCATTGCTGGATGATCTGGCGCGCGGACAACCTGACCTGTGCCTCGATACCGTGCTGGCCGCATTGGCCTTGTGCGAGACGGCGGATGAACTCGCGCTGTTGGCCGCCGGGCCGCTGGAGGACGTGATCGCCCAAAGCGGCGCCACGGTGATTGACCGGATCGAGGCCGAGGCGGCGGGTTCGGCCCGCCTGCGCCTTGCCTTGGGCGGGGTGATGCCGCCCGGGTCGTCGGGCACCGCGCTTTGGCAGCGCGTGGTCGCGGCGCGGGGCGATGCGCCGGTCCCTGACCCCGACGCGCCCCTGCCGGGCTGACGCCGATGCCGCGTGCCAACCGGGTGCAGGCGGACGGCACATTCCTTGCGACGCCCGAGCGCGGGCAGTTCAACGGCAACCGGGGCATCCTGCACAACACCGCCGGGATACTGGGCGGGGCGCGCTGGCGCCACAAGGCTTGGATCACCTGCACGCTGCGTCCGCGCCCCGGCCGCGCGCCGCTGCCGATGGCGGCGCCGGGCCATTTCACCCCGCTGTTTTTTCAGGATGAGGCCGTCGCCTGTGCCGCCGGGCATCGGCCATGCGCCGAATGCCGCCGCGCCGTTTGGCGCGACTTTGCCGCCGCGTGGGGGCGGGCCTTTGGCGCGGTGCCAAGGGCGCCCGAGGTTGACGCCGTGCTGCACGCCGCCCGGATCGATCCGACGACCCGCACGCACCGGCGCCATATGGCCGAGGCACGCACCCTGCCGACCGGGGTTGTTATCTTGCTGGACGGTGGGGCGCATCTGGTGCGCGACGGCGCCGCCCTGCCCTATGCCGCGCTGACCCCGGCGCGCGCCTTTCCCATCGGCCCGGTTACGGTGCTGACCCCTGCACCGCTGGTCGCGGTCATGCGGGCGGGCTGGCGCCCGGCGCTCAGCGCCGCCGAGGACCGGCCGGGCTGGTAGGGTCAGACGAACCGCGCCTGCGCCGTGCCGCGCAGCAAGGCCGCCATCTCGGGGTCGGCATCCGCCTCGGACGGGACGCCGATCAGCACACCCACACGGTCCGCGCTACCTTGCCGACGAGCGAGGATCTGGGCGTCGGAAACCGTGGTGCGCTGCGACATCCGCCGCGCCCAGGCGTGCAGATGGTCATACATCGCCGCGATCACCCCGGCATGGTCGGCGCTGTCGCCCAGATCGACCAGTTCCTGCGGATCATTCAGCAGGTCGAACAGCATGGGCCGGAAGCCGCCTTCGGCATGCATCAGCTTCCACCGCCCATCGAACACCATCATCAGCCGGGCATCCCGTGGCGCGACATTCAGGTCGGACGCCATGGGCGAGGTCGCCCAATCGTATTCGGACACCACCGCACGCCGCCACACGGCAGGTGCCTGCCCGTGCAACCAAGGCTGGAGCGACAATCCTTCCAGCACATGCCCCGGCACCGGCGCGCCCACCGCCTCCAGAAACGTCGGCGCGAGGTCAATGGATTCCACCAGCGCATCGCAAACCGTGCCGCGCGTGGCGTCAGCCTCGGCGCGCGGATCGTAAATGATCAGCGGGATGCGCGCGGACGGATCATGGAACAGGTCCTTTTCGCCCATCCAGTGGTCGCCAAGATAATCGCCGTGGTCCGAAGTCAGCACGATCATCGTATCGGCCAGCCGGCCCGTCGCCTCCAGATGGTCCAGCAGCCGTCCGAATTCGGCATCGCATTGCGCGATCAGGCCCATGTAGGCAGGGATCACCGCCGCGCGCACCTCGTCGCGCGAAAACGCCTGACCGACCCGGTTGCCCATGAATGCGCCAAAAATGGGGTGCGGGTTCTGGCGCTCGCGCAGGTCGCGCACCGGGGGGATGACTTGGTCGGGCCCATATAGGCTGGCCCATGGTTCGGGCACGATATAGGGCCAGTGCGGCTTGATGTATGACAGGTGGCAAAGCCAGGGTGCCGAAGCCGCCTGTTCGGAGCCGAGGAAGTCCATGCAGCGCCGTGTCAGCCACGGGGTTTCGCTGTCTTGTTCGCGGATGTTCGCCGCGGCACCGGAGTTGCGCAGATACCAGCCCGACAGGATTTCGCCATCGGGGCCGACCCCGGCGTTGGCGTGGTCCTGCCAAGGGTTCGGGCCGGGGTAGCCCTGGGCCTTGAGCCATTCGTTGTAGGGGCTGCGCCGGGCGTCATAAATCCCGTCGGGCCCTGCGCTCCACAAGCCATCGTCGCGGTCC
>JAUXPG010000321.1 GCA_030683915.1 Gemmobacter sp. | reverse complement strand
CCGCGCCAGCGGCGCGCCCACGCAGAAATGCAGCCCGGCGCCAAAGGCCAGGTTCACGGGTTCCGGGCGGCTCGGGTCAAATCGGTCGGGGGCGTCATGGGCGCGCGGGTCGCGGTTCGCCGCGCCCAAGAGCAGCGCCACCCGGTCGCCGCGCTGAAAGGTATGGCCCGCCACCTCGACCGTTTCATAGGCGAACCGGGTGAACAGATGCAGCGGCGGGTCCCAGCGCAAAATCTCCTCGGCCGTGGCGGCAATCCGGTCGGGGGCCAGCCATTCGGGCCGCGCCCCGTGCTGCAACAGCGCCTTCGCCCCGTTGCCGATGGTGTGCACCGTGGCCTCATGCCCCGCGTTCAGCAAAAGGATGCAGGTGGTGATCAACTCATCGGTGGTCAGCTTCTCGCCGGCCTCCTCGGCGGCGATCAGATGGGTGATCAGGTCATCCGCAGGCCGCGCCCGCCGTTCGTCGACATAGGCGCGCAGGAAGGCGACAAACTCCTCCGTCGCCTGTACCGCCGCCGCTTCCATCGCCGGGGTCCGCTGCGCCAGATACATCTTCACCATCGCGTTCGACCAGCGCAGCAGCTCCGGCGCCATCGATTCCGGCACCCCGAGCAGCCGCGCGATGATGCGGACCGGAAGGGGCTGGGCAAAGCTGGTCAGCAGGTCAAACGGCTCCCCGCGCGGCAGCGCCTCGGCCAGTTCGTTGGCAAGGCTGGCAATCTCGGGCTGCAACGCCGCAATCCGGCGCGAGGTGAAGGCCCGGAGCACCAGACTGCGCAGCCGGGTGTGCCGGGGGGGTTCCAGTTCCAGCATGGAATGCGCCTCGACCGCGTAGAACGGCGCCAGCGCAGGTGGCACCGGGGCGCGCATCTCGGCGGGTTCCTCGCGGCCAAAGCGGCGGTCGCGCAGGATGGTGTTGACGGTCGCCTGCGTCAGCGCGGCGGGCATGCCGTAGTCCTGCCAGAACACCAGCGCCCCCGAGGCGCGGGCGCGGGCGTAAAAGGCATAGGGATTTTGCACGAAGGCGCGGTCGGTGGGCGATTGCTGGAACGTCTGCATCTGGGGTCCGTGGAAAGCCTGCCCCGACCTTAGCCGCGACCGGACCGGGGCGCCACGCCCGATCACGGTCGTTCAGCGACCCGCGCCTTAGCCGTCGATGCGGATGCGGGCGTTGGCGGGGTCGAAGGGGCTGTCTTCGGTCACCACCGCGTCCCATTCCTGCAGCAGGATCTTCACCTTCAGCCGCTGGCCCGTCACCGCCAGATCGGGGCGGACATAGCCCATGCCGATCTGCTTGCCAAAGGCCACCGAATACCCGCCCGAGGTCAGCCGCCCGACCTTGACGCCATCCAGCAGCAGCGCCTCCTTGCCCCACGGGTCGGTATCGGAGGGGCCGTCGATCAGCAGGGTCACGCATTTGCTGCGGATGCCGGTCTCCAGCATCGCCTGTTTGCCGCAGAAGTCCTTGCCAAGATCGACAAAGCGGTCCAGCCCGGCCTCCAGCGGGGTCGCGTCGCGGCCCAGTTCGTTGCCGAAGGCGCGGTAGGATTTTTCCTGCCGCAGCCAGTTTTGCGCGCGGGCGCCCACGGGCTTCAGCCCGTGCTTCGCCCCCGCCGCCATCAACAGATCCCACAGATAGCGGCCCATTTCGACAGGGTGGTGCAGTTCCCAGCCCAGTTCGCCGGTATAGGCCACGCGCACGGCCCGAACCGGGCACATGCCCAGTTCGATGTTGCGATAGCTCAGCCACGGGAACCGCTTGTTGCCCAGAACGGTGTCGGGGTTTGCATCTTTCACCACCTCGCGCAGGATGGCGCGGGCATTTGGCCCGGCCAGCGCGAAGACACCCCATTGGGTGGTGATATCGTGGATATCCACCCAGCCGCCGCCCTTGCCCATGAAATCCTCGGCGGATTTCAACAGGTAATCGGCGTCATAGGTCGTCCATGCGCCAGCAGAGATCAGGTAATACTCATCCGCCGCCAGCCGCACGATGGTATATTCGGTGCGGGTGGTGCCGGTTTCGGTCAGCGCATAGGTGAGGTTGATCCGGCCGACCGAGGGCAGCTTGTTGCAGGTGAAGTGGTCCAGAAACGCCGTGGCGCCCGGTCCGCGGACCAGATGCTTGGTAAAGGCGGTGGCGTCGATGATGCCGCAGGTTTCGCGCACGGCCGTCGCCTCGGCCACCGCATAGGGCCACCATGCGCCACGCCGGAAACTGCGCGACTCGTGGTCGAAATCGGCGGGGGCGCCCACGGGGCCGTAGTAATTCGGGCGCTCCCAGCCGTTGACCTGACCCATCTGCGCGCCAAGGGCGATCTGGCGGTCATAGTTCGGCGCGGTCCGCAACGGGCGGCAGGCTTCGCGTTCTTCATCGGGGTGATGCAGGATGAAGACGTGTTCGTAGCATTCCTCGTTCTTGCGCGCGGCATATTCGGTGGTCATCCAAGACCCGTAGCGCTTGGGGTCAAGGCTGGCCATGTCGATTTCCGCCTCGCCTTGGGTCATCATCTGGGCAAGGTAATAGCCGGTGCCACCCGCCGCCGTGATGCCAAAGCTGAAGCCCTCGGCCAACCACATGTTGCGCAGCCCCGGTGCGGGGCCGACCAGCGGGTTGCCATCGGGGGTATAGCAGATCGGGCCGTTGAAATCGTCCTTCAGCCCGACAGTTTCCGACGAGGGCAGGCGGTGGATCATGCTCATGTATTCCGCCTCGATCCGCTCCAGATCCAGGGGGAACAGGTCGGCGCGGAACGACTCTGGCACGTCATAGAGGAAGCGGGCCGGGGCGTTGCGTTCGTAGGGGCCCAGAATCCAGCCGCCGCGTTCTTCGCGCACATACCATTTCGCGTCGGCATCGCGCAGCACCGGGTGCTGCGGGTTGCTTTTGCGCCACTCCACCAGCATCGGGTCGGGTTCGGTGACGATATACTGGTGTTCAACCGGAATCGCCGGGATCTTGATGCCCAGCAGCCGCGCGGTGCGTTGGGCGTGGTTGCCGGTGGCCGTCACCACATGCTCGGCGGTGATTTCGAACTTTTCGTCGCCCGGCACCAGCCGCCCGCCCTGTTCCACCATCCGGGTGCAGGACACGATCCATTCCGACCCGGTCCAGCGGTAGGCATCAACCTGCACGCGCCGCTCGATGGTGCAGCCCAGTTGCCGCGCGCCCTTGGCCATGGCCTGCGTCACGTCCGCCGGGTTGATATAGCCGTCCTGCGGGTGATAGAGCGCGCCGACCAGATCTTCGGTCCGCACCAGCGGCCAGCGGTCGTTGATGTCCTTGGGCGTCAGGAATTCGTGGTAGACCCCGGCGGTTTCCGCGACCGACGAATACAGCATGTACTCGTCCATGCGCTCCTGACGCTGGGCCATGCGCAGGTTGCCCACAACGTAAAAGCCGGGGTTCAGGCCGGTCTCGGCCTCCAGACCCTTGTAGAAATCCACCGAATACTTGTGGATGTGGGTGGTGGCGTAGCTCATGTTGAACAGTGGCAGCAGCCCCGCCGCGTGCCATGTCGACCCCGAGGTCAGTTCGTCGCGTTCCACCAGCATGGTGTCCCACCCGGCCTTTGCCAGATGATAAGCGATGCCGGTGCCCACCGCGCCCCCGCCGACGACCAGTGCGCGCACATGCGTTTTCATTGCCCCGACTCCCTTTGGCCCTTTGCCCCATACATGCCGCATGGCGCGATTTGCCGATAGGTCCGCCCGACCTTTCGGTGCACGAAAGCGACATGTCCGCAGGCGGGCCGCGACACGCTTGCCCCTGCGCGCCCCATCCGCTAAGCCCTCGCGCGTATGTCCCTGTCGCCCGAGGCCCCGATGTCCAAGGACAAGACCCCCCGCCGCCCGCGCGCCGAGACCCCGAAGGGGTTTCGCGACTATTTCGGCCCCGAGGTGACCGAGCGCAAGGCGATGCTGGATGCCATCGCGGCGGTCTATCACCGCCACGGGTTCGAGGCGCTGGAAACCTCGGCCGTGGAGACGGTGGAGGCCTTGGGCAAGTTCCTGCCCGATGTGGACCGCCCCAACGAGGGCGTGTTCGCATGGCAGGAGGACGAGAAGGATTGGCTGGCGCTGCGCTATGACCTGACGGCGCCCTTGGCGCGGGTGGCCGCGCAATACCGCAACGACCTGCCCTCGCCCTACCGCCGGTATGCGATGGGGCCGGTGTGGCGCAATGAGAAACCTGGCCCCGGACGGTTCCGGCAGTTTTATCAATGCGATGCCGATACGGTGGGCGCGCCTTCGGTCGCGGCGGATGCCGAGATTTGCGCGATGCTGGCCGATGCGCTGGAAGCCGTGGGCATTGATCGCGGTGACTATGTGGTGCGGGTGAACAACCGCAAGGTTCTGAACGGCGTGATGGAGGTGGCGGGTGTGCTGGACCCGTCCGACCCCGAGAAATTCGCCCATGAACGCGGGATCGTGCTGCGCGCGATCGACAAGATGGACCGGCTTGGGGTTGAGGGTGTGCGCGCGCTGCTCGGGGCAGGGCGCAAGGATGAAAGCGGGGATTTCACCAAGGGTGCAGGGCTGAGTGACGCGCAAGCCGATGTGGTCATGGGATTCATGGCTGCGCGCCGCGACACCGGCGCGGCCACGCTGGCGGCGTTGCGTGACCTTGTTGGCGCCTCGGTAACGGGCTGCGAGGGTGTTTCGGAACTGGACACCATCGCGGCGCTGCTGGACGCCCAAGGCTACGGCCCCGACCGCATCATCCTTGATCCGGGCGTCGTGCGGGGCCTTGGCTACTACACCGGCCCGGTGTTCGAGGCGGAATTGACCTTTGAGATCCTGGATGAAAAGGGCAACAAGCGCCAGTTCGGCAGCGTGGCCGGGGGCGGGCGATATGATGATCTGGTCAAGCGCTTTACCGGCCAGTCGGTGCCGGCCACGGGCGTTTCCATCGGGGTGGATCGTTTGCTGGCCGCGCTGCACGCCAAGGGCCGCGTCGGCAAGCCCGCGCCCGGCCCGGTGGTGATTACCGTGATGGACCGGGACCGGATGGCGGATTACTTCGCGATGGCCGCTGATCTGCGCACCGCAGGCATCCGTGCCGAAGTCTACCTCGGCAACCCCAAGCAGTTCGGCAACCAATTGAAATACGCCGATAAACGCCAAAGCCCGATTGCGGTGATCCAAGGGTCGGACGAGGCGGCGCGCGGGGTCGTGGTGCTCAAGGACCTGATCCTTGGCGCGCAGATCGCCGCCAATGCCACGCTGGAAGAATGGAAGGACCGCCCGGCGCAACTGGAAATCGCTCGGACGGATCTGGTGGCGGCGGTGCGCCGGATGCTGGGCTGACCGATGCCGATTGCCCCCGCAGCCCGGGCCGAGGCCGCGCGCCTGTTCGATGCCTTCCGCGAGGCGGGCGCGGTGCCGGTGGAAACCGACATCCTGCAACCGGCGGAAACCCTGCTGGACCTTTACGGCGAGGATATCCGCGCGCGTGCCTATGTCACCACGGACCCCTTGCGCGGCGAAATGATGTTGCGCCCCGACTTCACGGTGCCGGTGGTGCAGATGCACATGGCGCATGGCGCCGATCCGGCGCGCTATTGCTATATGGGCGAGGTGTTTCGGCGGCAGGATCATGCAGGCCCGCGCGCCAGCGAATACCTGCAGGTCGGCTACGAGGTGTTCACCCGCGACGCCCCCGCGCAGGCCGAGGCCGAGGTGTTTGCGCTGTTCGATGATCTGCTGGCGCCCTTGCGGCCCAAGGCGGCGATGGGTGACATCGGGCTTTTGGTGGCGGCGGTCGAAGGGCTTGGCACCACCGCGCGGCGCAAGGCGGCGTTGCTGCGCCACATCTGGCGGCCCCGGCGGTTTCGCGCGCTGATGGACCGCTTTGCCGGATGCACCCCGGCGCCTGCCGCGCGGTTGCGGCTGTTGGAGCGTCTGGCCACCGGGCAGCCCGCCGAGCTGATGGCGCAGGCCGGTCCGCACCTTGGCCTGCGTGAGCCCGACGAGATTGCCGAGCGCGCTGTCGCCTTGCTGGAGGATGCCGCGACCCCCGCGATTGCCGCGCGCGAGGCCGACCTGATCGACGATCTGCTGCGCCTGTCCGCCCCGGCGCCGCAGGCGTTGGAGCGGCTGGAGGATCTGGGCGTTGACATGCCGTCGATCCGTCCGGCGGTGGGTCGGCTTGCGACCCGGCTGGAGGCGATGGAAAAGGCCGGTGTCTGGCTGCGTCAGGTGACGTTCGAGGCCAGCCATGGCCGCAGCACGCTGGAATATTACGATGGCTTCGTGTTCTCGTTCTTTTCCGACCGGGCGGGCATTCCGCCCATCGCCTCGGGCGGGCGGTATGATGCGCTGACCCGTGTGTTGGGCGGCGGGCGCGAGATTCCGGCCGTGGGCGGGGTGATCCGCCCCGGCGTGGTCGCGGCGCTGAAGGGGGCGGCGTGATGCTCAAGATCGGCGTGCCGTCCAAGGGCCGGCTGATGGAAAAGACCTTTGACTGGTTCGGCGCGCGTGGCGTGGCGATGGGCAAGGCGGGCGATGACCGGGAATATTCGGGCCGGGTCGAAGGCGTGCCGGGCTGCGAACTCGTGCTGCTGTCGGCCGGGGAAATCCCGCGCGAACTGGCGGCGGGGCGCATCCATCTGGGGGTGACCGGAACCGACCTCATCCGCGAAAAGCTGGCCGACTGGCCCACACAGGTGGCCGAGGTTGCGCCCTTGGGGTTCGGCTTTGCCGATCTGATCATCGCGGTCCCGGTGACGTGGATCGACGTGGACACGCTGGATGATCTTGACGCCGTGGCGGCGCAATTCCGCGCCCGGCATGGCCAGCGGTTGCGGATCGCGACCAAATATCACCGGCTGGTGCGGGACTTTCTGCGCGAGGCCGGTGTGGCGGAATATCAGCTGGTGGACAGTCAGGGTGCCACCGAAGGAACCGTGCGCAACCTGACCGCCGAGGCGGTGGCCGACATCACCAGTTCGGGCGAGACGCTGCGCGCCAACCACCTCAAGGTGCTGTCGGATTCGGTGGTGCTGCGCAGTCAGGCGGAGCTGTTCGCCGCCCGTGCCGCCCCGTGGGGCAAAGCCGAACGCGCCGCGCTTGCGGCCCTTTGCGCGCGGCTGGGCGTGGCGGTGCCGGTGGTCTGACACCGGGCCTGCGTTCCCGGCGGCGTGGCCATGCGTCGCGGGGGACGCCGGGTTCCCATGACATCGGTCAAATTCCCGCGGGTGATACCGTGCTATGGCTTGTGTGCGGCGCGCGATGGCGCCACATACGGGGCGAGCGGAGGGAAAGGACACCACCATGCATCGCATCGCCATTCTGGGGGCTTCGGGGTATACGGGGGCCGAACTCGTTCGGCTGATCGCAACGCATCCGGCGATGCGAATTGTGGCATTGTCGGCGGACCGCAAGGCCGGTCAGACGATGGCCGAGGTGTTTCCGTTCCTGCGCCACCTAGACCTGCCGCGGCTGGTCAAGATTGACGAGATCGACTTCTCGCAGGTGGATCTGTGCTTTTGCGCGCTGCCGCATGCCACGTCGCAGGCGGTGATTTCCACCCTGCCGCGCGATCTGAAGATCGTGGACCTGTCGGCCGATTTCCGGCTGCGCGATGTGGCGGCCTATGCCAAGTGGTATGGCCAGCCGCACGCGGCACCCGACCTGCAGGCCGAGGCGGTCTATGGCTTGACCGAATTCTACCGCGACGCCATCCGGGATGCGCGGCTGGTGGCGGGCACGGGCTGTAACGCGGCAACCGGACAATACGCGCTGCGCCCGCTGATTGCGGCGGGGGCCATCGATCTGGACCGCATCGTGATCGACCTCAAGGCGGGGGTGTCGGGGGCCGGGCGCAGCCTGAAGGAGAACCTGCTGCACGCCGAACTGTCCGAAGGCACGCACAGCTATTCCGCAGGGGGCAAGCACCGCCATCTGGGCGAGTTTGATCAGGAATTTTCCGCGCTGGCCGGGCGCCCGGTGCAGGTGCAGTTCACCCCGCATCTGTTGCCGATGAACCGGGGAATCCTTGCCACGGTCTATGTCGATGGCGATCCGGGCGTGGTGCATGCCACGCTGGCCTCGGCCTATGGGGCCGAACCGTTCCTGCAGGTGCTGCCCTTTGGCCAACTGCCCAGCACACGCGATGTGCGCGGGTCGAACTTCTGCCACATCGGGGTGATCGGCGACCGGATGCCGGGGCGCGCGATGATCGTGGCGGTGCTGGACAATCTGACCAAGGGATCGTCGGGGCAGGCGATCCAGAATGCCAACCTGATGCTGGGGGTAGAGGAGACGGCGGGGCTTATGCTGGCGCCGTGCTTCCCGTGACGCGATGAAAACACTCAAGAAACAACGCCGAATCCAGATCCTTGCGGTGGCCGCCGTGGCGCTTGCGCTGTCGACCGGGCTGATCGGTTACGCCATGCGCGACGGCATCAACTTCTTCCGCGCCCCGGCGCAGGTGATGGCCGATCCGCCGCCGCCGACCGAGACGTTCCGTCTGGGCGGGCTGGTCGAGGAGGGGTCGATCGTGCGCGGTCAGGGCGAGACGGTGACCTTCCGCGTGACCGACGGCGGGGCCAGCATTCCGGTCGCGTTTACCGGGGTGTTGCCGGACCTGTTCTCGGAAGGACAGGGCATGATCGGCACCGGCAAACTGATCGAGGGTACGTTTGTCGCGCATGAGATCCTTGCCAAGCATGACGAGACCTACATGCCCAAGGAAGTGATGGACGCGCTGAAGGATCAAGGCGTTTTCAAGCCTGCGACGAACTGACGGGCGGGGAAATCGCGGCGGAGCCTTGCAAGGCTCCGCGGCGGTATTTCGAATGGTTCCGCGTTCTCGGGGCGGACGGGGTCAGCGGTCGTAGTGCCCCGACTGGTGCCAGCGCCACGCATCGCCGATCATCTGCGCCATGGTGGAGCGGTGCGGGGTCCAGCCCAGTTCGCGCGCCGCCCGGGCCGAACCCGACACCAGCCGCGTCGCATCGCCGGGGCGGCGGGGGCCTTCGGTCATCGGGACATCACGGTTGGTGACTGCGCGGCTGGCGTCCACAACCTCGCGCACCGAGAACCCGTTGCCGGTGCCAAGGCAGAACACCCGGCTGCCACGCCCGTCGAGCAGCCAGCGCAGGCCGAGAACATGGGCATCCACCAGATCCATCACATGCACATAGTCGCGCACGCAGGTGCCGTCGGGGGTGGGGTAGTCGGTGCCGTGGAGCGTCAGCGCCGCGCGGCGGCCCGCAATGGCATCGAGCATCAAGGGAATCAGGTGGGTTTCGGGCTGATGGAATTCGCCGACCTGCGCTTCGGGGTCGGCCCCTGCGACGTTGAAGTAGCGAAAGATCACCGACTCCAGCCCCTTGGGGGCGAAATCGCG
Organism: Gemmobacter sp.; assembly: GCA_030683915.1. GTDB lineage: Bacteria > Pseudomonadota > Alphaproteobacteria > Rhodobacterales > Rhodobacteraceae > Wagnerdoeblera. The sequence goes on along the minus strand of JAUXPG010000321.1, from coordinate 9,798 downwards.
CAGCATGTCCTCGATCGCGCGCTTGGACCCGCCATAGGCGTTGATCGGCGCCTGCACGGTATCTTCGTCCAGCACGACGCCGTCCTGATCGCCGTATGTGGCGCACGTGGAGGAAAACACGAACCGCCGCACCTCATGCGCTAGGGCCGATTCAATCAGGTTCAGCGCGCCCAACACATTCTCGCGCCAGTAAAGGCCGGGGTCCTTCATCGATTCGCCCACCTGGCTGAGCGCGGCAAAATGCATCACCGCCACCGGGCGCCACTTGGCAAGCGCGGCGTCGATGCTGGCGCGGTCGGTCAGATCGCCTTGATGGAACGGCCCGAATTTCACCGCGTCGCGCCAGCCGGTGCTGAGGTTATCAAAGGTCACCGGCTGGAACCCAGCCGCCGCCAGAACCTTGCACGCATGCGACCCGATATAGCCTGCGCCGCCCGTCACCAGAACCGTCTTGCCATCCATGCCGCACCTCCTGCCGTTCGCGCGGGAACCCTAGGCGGGTTGCTGCATGGCGGCAAGATCAGCCAAGCCCCAGCCGGACCAATGCGCGGTCGATTGCAAGCGCCAGAAGGCTGGTTTCCGGGGTGGCCCGATCACCGGCGCGGGTCATCAGGCCCACGGGGCCTTCGGTCAGTGCGGTTGAAACCGGCAGGCGCGTCAGCCGCCCCTCGGCCAGATCCAGCGCCACCACGCCTTCGGAGATGAACCACACCGCGTCGGAATGGCGCACATGCACCCGGCCAAAGGCCCCCGAGACGGTTTCGATGCGGTTCTGCGGCTCGGGGATGCCTTGCGCGATCAGCAGGCGGTCCACCAGCGGGCGGATCGCGGCCCAAGGCGGTGGCCACAGCACCGGCCAGTCCGCGATGCGGTGCAGGTCGGGGTCGGCAAGGATGGGGTGGCCGGGCCGCACGACAATGGCGACCGATTCAATGTAAAGCTGGGTGAAGGCAAGGCCCTTCATGGTGTCGGGCGCACCCATCCGACCGATCACCGCATCAAGGTGCCCGCCCCGCAGCTGCGCCGTCATCTGATCGTGGGGGCCATCGGCGATGGTCAGCCGCAAGGCAGGCGCAAGCCCCGCCAGTTCCGCCGCCACCCCCGGCATCAGCCGGGTCGCCACCGATGGGAGCACCCCAAGCGCCAACCGCTGCGGCGCAGTGTCGGCCTGCGCCACACCGGCCAGCCCGCGTTCCAGATCGGCAAGGCTGGACTGGGCAAAGCGGAACAGCAACTCGCCCTGCGCTGTCAGCACGACCCCGGCGCGGCCGCGTGTCAGCAACGCGGCGCCCGCGATGTCCTCCAGTTCAGCCAGGGTGCGCGACATGGCGGGCTGAGTCAGGAACAGACGCTCCGCCGCCTTTTTCAGGCTGCGCTGGCGCACGATTTCGACAAAAGCCTGAATGTGGCGCAGCTTGATCCGTCGGTCCATGATTGCCGAATCTGGTAAGTTTAAGTGCGATTATCTCATTTTACTTTCGGAAATCCAGAGTCCATTCTGCGATCAGGGAGGCATCACCATGCGAACACAAGTCGTCATCATCGGCGGCGGGCCATCGGGCATGCTGCTGGGCCAGTTGTTGCACCGCCATGGCATCGACAGCGTGGTGCTGGAGCGCCGGGACCGGGCGCATGTGCTGTCGCGCATCCGCGCCGGGGTGCTGGAACAGGGGCTTGTGGGGCTTTTGGACGCGGCGGGCGTGGCTGACCGGCTGCACCGCGAAGGCTTTGTGCATGATGGCACCAACATCTCGATGGATGGGGCGATGTTCCGGCTGGACCTGACCGCGCTGGCAGGCAAGCCGGTGGTTGTGTATGGCCAGACCGAGGTGACGCGCGACCTTTACGATGCGCGCGCCGCGGCCGGGTTGCCGCTGATCGACAATGCCGAAGGGGTCGCCATTCATGGCGTCGACGGCGACCGCCCCGAGGTCAGCTTTACCCGCCATGGCATCGAACACCGCATCTCCTGCGATTTTGTTGCCGGGTGTGACGGGTTCCACGGGATCAGCCGCCGCACCATTCCGGCGTCAGTCCGGCAGGATTACGAAAAGGTCTATCCCTTTGGCTGGCTTGGCATCCTGTCGGAAACACCGCCGGTCAGCCACGAGCTGATCTATGCCGGGTCGGATGCCGGGTTTGCGCTGTGTTCCATGCGCAATGCCAACCTGTCACGCTATTACGTGCAATGCGCTGCGATGGACCGGGTCGAGGATTGGACGGATGCCCGGTTCTGGGCTGAACTGCGCCGCCGCCTGCCGGGCGATGTGGCCGATGCCCTGGTCACCGGCCCCAGCATCGAAAAATCCATCGCGCCGCTTCGCAGCTTTGTCACCGAGCCGATGCGCTGGGGGCGGCTGTTCCTTGTGGGCGATGCCGCGCATATCGTGCCGCCGACCGGGGCCAAGGGGCTGAACACCGCAGCGAGCGACGTGCATTACCTGTGGCAGGCGTTGGTGCAGCACTACTGCGACAACGACAGCAACGGGCTGAACCGCTATTCCGAACAGGCGCTGTTGCGGGTGTGGAAGGCCGAGCGGTTCAGCTGGTGGCTGACCACGCTGCTGCACCGCTTTCCCGACCAGACCGGGTTCGACCGCCGGATGCAGGCGGCGGAGATCGCCTTTCTGCGCGACAATCATGCAGCACAGGTTGCCTTTGCGCAAAACTATGTCGGCTTGCCATACTGAAAGGGGGCCCCGATGACCGAACCGACCCGCCACGCCTGCGGCATGGCCGTGCGCCGCGCGGTGCTGGGCGATGCCCATGTTGACCGTGCCGAAGCGGCGCGCACGCCGCTGGACGCTCCGTTTCAGGACCTGATCACCGAATCCGCCTGGGGCACGGTCTGGGCGTCAGATGCGATCAGCCGGCGCGAGCGGTCGATGCTGACACTGGCGCTGCTGGCCGCAACCGGGAATTTCGAGGAAATTCCCATGCACATCCGCGCCACCGCCCGCACCGGCGCCAGCCGCCGCGATGTGATGGAGGCGTTTCAGCACGTCGCCATCTATGCCGGGGTGCCGCGCGCGAACCATGCGATCAAGCTTGCCAAGCAGACCTACGCCGAGATGGACGAGGAGGCCACCCGATGAAACCCGCCGAATTTTACATGCGCGACCGCACGCTGCATCCGCCCGCGCATCATCCGGGCTACAAGACCAGTGTGCCGCGGTCGCCGCGCATGCCGCTTCTGACCATGCACCAGACTCCGTCGGAAATCACCGGGCCGACCTTTGGCCACAATGATTTCGGGCCGCTCGACAATGACCTGATTTCCAACTTCAACCACGGTGGCGACCCGGTGGGCGAACGCATCATCCTGCACGGTCGGGTGCTGGATGAAAACGGGCGTCCGGTGCCGAACACGTTGGTGGAAATCTGGCAGGCCAATGCCAGCGGGCGCTATCGGCACAAGAAGGACATCTATCTTGGTGCGCTGGACCCGAATTTCGGCGGCTGCGGGCGCACGCTGACCGACTCGGACGGGTATTACTATTTCCGCACGATCAAGCCGGGCCCGTATCCTTGGCTGAATTATGTGAACTCGTGGCGGCCCCGGCATATCCACGTGTCGGTGTTCGGCACATCGTTCAGCCAGCGGCTGATCACGCAGCTCTACTTTGAAGGCGACCCGTTGATCCCGCTCTGTCCCATCGTGCAGACCATCCCGGACCCCGAGGCGGTGCAGCGCCTGATCGCGGTGATGGACCTGAACGCTTCGGTGCCGATGGATTGTCTGGCCTACAAGTTCGACATCGTGCTGCGCGGGCGGCGGTCCACCTTGTTCGAGAACCGGCTGGAGGGGAACTGAAATGGTGCAGAAACTTGATTATCTGAAGGAAACCACATCGCAGACCGCCGGGCCTTATGTCCATATCGGTCTGGCGCCGGGGGCGGCGGGGTTCTCCATTTTCGAGCGGGAACTTGGCTGGGATATCGCCGGACCCGACGCACCGGGCGAACGCATCCGGGTGGAAGGACTGGTGATCGACGGCACCGGGGCGCCGGTCAAGGATGTGTTGCTGGAGGTCTGGCAGGCCGATGCGAACGGCGTCTATGCCCACCCCGAAGACCCGCGCTCTGCCGGGGTTGCCCCCGGTTTTCGCGGTTGGGGCCGGGTGATCACCAATTTCGACACCGGGCTTTGGGGGTTCGATACCATCCGGCCGGGCGCGACGCCGGGCCGGGGCCGCGATGTGCAGGCGCCGCATCTCAATCTGTGGCTGGTGGCGCGCGGCATCAACATCGGGCTGAACACCCGGATGTATTTTCCCGAGGACGCCGCACTGCATGGCGCGGACCCGGTGCTGCGGACGATCGAACAGCGCGACAGGGTGGCGACGCTGATCGCGACCAAGACCGGGCCGGGGGCCTATCGCTTTGACATCCGGCTGCAGGGCCAAGGGGAAACGGTGTTCATCGATGTCTGATCCGTGCATCATCTGTGTGGCCATCACCGGCAGCGTGCCGACCAAGGCCGACAATCCGGCGGTGCCGGTCAGCATTGCTGAACAGGTGGAATCCACCCACGCGGCCTTTGAGGCCGGGGCAAGCATCGTCCACGCCCATGTCCGTGACGACGAGGGCAAGCCGACCAGCGACCCCGAACGCTTTGCGCGGTTGAAGGAAGGCGTGGAACGTCACTGCCCCGGCATGATCGTGCAACTGTCCACAGGCGGGCGGTCGGGGGCGGGGCAAATGCGGGGCGGCATGTTGCCGCTGCGCCCCGATATGGCAAGCCTGTCGGTGGGGTCGAACAACTTTCCGACCCGCGTTTATGAAAACCCGCCCGATCTGGTGGATTGGCTGGCGGGCGAGATGTTGACGCATGACGTGAAGCCCGAGATCGAAGCCTTTGATCTGTCGCATATCTTCATGGCGCGCGATATGTGGGCCAAGGGGCGCATTGCCCGGCGGCCCTATGTGCAGTTCGTGATGGGGGTCAAGAATGCCATGCCGGTGGACCGGGTGGTGTTTGATTTCTATATCGCCACGGTCAAGCGGCTGTTCGGGGTTGACGCCCCGTGGTGTGCCGCGGGCATCGGCCCCAACCAGATCGTCGTCAACGAATGGGCCGTCGCCTGTGGCGGGCATGCCCGCACCGGACTGGAGGACAACGTGCGTCTGGACAAGACCACGCTGGCGCCGTCGAACGCGGCGTTGGTGCGGCGTGTGGTTGACCTGTGTGATCGCTATGAACGCCCGGTTGCCAATTGGCGACAGGCGCGGCAGATGCTGGGTTTGCGCCAGCCGGAGTAAACCATGCCCGCCGCCCCCGCCGATTCCGCCCTCTACCGCGACCTTTTCGGCGATGCCGAGACCGCTGCGCTGTTTTCCGACAGCGCCGAACTGCGCGCCATGCTGATCGTCGAGGGCGCCTTGGCAAAGGTTCAAGGCGGACTTGGCCTGATCCCGGCTGATGCGGCGGCGTTTTTGCACCGCGCCAGCCTTGAAGTTCAGTTGGACCCTGCCGCGCTGGCGGCCGAGACCGCGCGCAACGGGGTGCCGGTGCCTGCGCTGGTCGCGGCGTTCCGCAAAGTGGCCGAGGCGCCCGACATGACGCGTTGGGTGCATTGGGGCGCCACCAGTCAGGACATCATGGATACCGCGCTGGCGCTGCGGCTGAAGCGGTTGCTGGCGCTGTGGGATGCCCGGCTTGGCGCGCTGGTCGGCGCTTTGGGGCGGCTGGCCGAGGACGAGGCCGACACGGCCATGGCCGGGCGCACATACGGGCAGGCGGCGGTGCCCACCAGCTTTGGCGCGCTGGTCGCCGGGTGGGGCCGTCCGCTGATGCGCCATCGCGCGCGGCTGGCGGCTTTGGCTCCGGGGCTGTTGCAGGTGTCGCTCTCGGGGGCGGCGGGCACCTCTGTGGCGCTGGGGCCGCAGGCGGCTGCGGTGCGCGCGGGGCTTGCCTCGGCCCTTGGCTTGAAGGATCCAGGCGCAAGCTGGCACGCCGAACGCGACGGTTTCGGGGCGCTGGCCGGCTGGATGGCCGGTGTCACCGCCAGTTTGGGCAAGCTGGGCGAGGATGTGATCACCCTGACCCAGACCGGCATTGCCGAAGTCACGATCAGCGGGGCGGGCGGCAGTTCGACCATGCCACAAAAGCAGAATCCGGTGGGGCCGTCGGTGTTGGTGGCCTTGGCGCGCCAGACCGGCGCGCTGGCGTCGGTGGTGCAGGGCGCGGGGGTCCACCGGCTGCAGCGCGACGGCGCGGCGTGGTTCTCGGAATGGCTGACACTGCCGCAGATGTGTGTCTCGACCGGGCGGGCGCTGGCGCTGGCATCGGACCTGACCGCGCGGCTGCGCCCCGACCCGGCGGCGATGGCGCGTGGGCTGGACGAAGGGCAGGGCACGCTGATGGCCGAGGCATTGACCTTTGCGCTGGCCGAGCATTTGCCCCGCCCCGAAGCCGCCGCGCATGTGGCCGCACTGTGCCGCGAGGCATTGGCGAGCGGCACACCTTTGGTCACGCTGGCCGCGCGCGATTATCCCGGCACCGACTGGGCGGCGCGCCTGTCCGGCCCCGGAACCTTGGGCGATGCGCCTGCCGAGGCGCGCGCCTTTGCCCGTGCGGCGCGGGGCGGCTGACACCGCGCTTGCCAGACGCCCGCAATGTCCTATCGTCCCCCGGGGGCCAACGTCCGCAGAGGCGGGCCCGTGGGAGGATGACCGATGCTGAAAGGCATGATGATGGATCGGCAACTGTCGATCCCTGCCGTGATGGACTATGCCGCCGATGTGCACCCCGACCGCCGGATCGTGTCATCCACGGTCGAAGGCGGGTTGCACGACCAAAGCTACGCGCAGGCCCGCGACCGGATCGGGCAGCTGGCGCATGCGCTGGTCGCGATGGGGGTGCGCCCCGGTGACCGGGTGGCGACGCTGGCGTGGAATGGATACCGGCATTTCGAACTTTATTATGCCGTCGCGGGCATTGGTGCGGTGTGCCACACCATCAACCCGCGCCTGTTCCCGGATCAGATTGCCTGGATCATCCAGCACGCCGCCGACTCGGTGCTGTGCTTTGATCTGACGTTTCTGCCGCTGGTCAGCGCGTTGCGCCCGCGCATGCCCGAGGGTATCCGGCTGGTCGCGCTGACCGATGCCGCACACCGGCCCGACCTGCCCGATGTGGCGGTCTATGAGGACCTGCTGGCCGGTCAGCCCACCCGCTATGACTGGCCCGACCTGCCCGAGGATACGGCAGCCGCGCTGTGCTATACATCGGGCACCACGGGGGCGCCGAAGGGCGCGCTCTATTCCCACCGCTCCAGCCTGATGCACGCGTTCTCCGTGGTGCTGGGCGCGCCGGGATCGTTCGGCGCCGGTCAGCGCATCTTGCCCGTGGTGCCGTTGTTCCACGTCAACGCCTGGGGGCTGCCCTATTCCGCACCGCTGGCGGCGACGGATCTGGTGTTTCCGGGGCCGCGGTTGGATGGCGCGTCGCTGTGGGATCTGATGCAGGGGCAGGGGGTGACCGCCGGCTGGGGCGTGCCCACCGTCTGGGCCGGGCTGATCGACGAGATGCGCAAGCGTGGGGCGGCGCCTGACCGCCTTCACACGTTGCTGATCGGCGGGTCCGCGGTGGCACCGGCGATGATACGGGCGCTGGAGGTCGAATTCGGGATCGAGGTGCTGCATGGCTGGGGCATGACGGAGCTGAGCCCTGTCGGCACGGTCAGCCGACCTGTCCCCGGTCAGGACGCCGAGGCGCGAATCGCGGCGCGTATCCCGCAAGGCAAGCGACTGTTTGGCGTGGACCTGAAGATCGTGGCCGAGGACGGCGCCCCCTTGCCCAAGGATGGTCAGGCGGCAGGCGAATTGCTGGTGCGCGGGCCGCAGGTGATTGCGGGCTATTACAACGACCCGGCGGCCACGGCCAAGGCGTTCGACGAAGACGGCTGGTTCCGCACCGGCGATGTGGCGCGAATCACGCCCGAAGGCGATCTGGTGATCGTGGACCGCACCAAGGACCTGATCAAGTCGGGCGGCGAATGGATTTCGTCGATCGATCTGGAAAATGCGGCCGTGTCGCACCCGGCGGTGGCGATGGCGGCGGCCATTGCCGTGCCGCATCCCAAGTGGGATGAACGGCCGCTGCTGGCCGTGGTGCTGCGCGCCGGAGCGGTGGTGTCGGAGGCCGAGATATTGGCCCATATGGCCCAGACGATGGCCAAGTGGCAGTTGCCCGACGAGGTGGCCTTTGTCGACGCGATTCCCATGACGGCGACCGGAAAGATGTCGAAAAAGGACCTGCGGGTGCAGCTGAAGGACCACTACGCCACCCCGCGGGGCTGAAACGACCAAGGCCCCACGCAAGCGGGGCCTTAGGGCGTTCAGATCTTTGGGATCTATTTGGTGGAGCCAAGGTCTGCCATCCGGCGTTCAGGCACGTTCCGCAGGGTTCCACAATACATAATACTGTCAATATATTAGATACTCGCATTGCCCGCGCAGTTCTGCTATCGTCCTCCTTGTTCCAGCGAGTAATGGGGGAAGACATGAGTTTGGTGACGGCTCGGGTCTGGTCTTTCCGGGGACAAAGCAGGGCCGCCCGCTGTCCGACATGACGCTATCCAAGCTTGTGAAGGAGCTTGGCTTCGCGGCAGATGTTCACGGTTTTCGAACGTCCTGTCTTAAATGAGCGCAGGAAAAGACCAGCTTTCCCCGCGAGATCGCGGAAGCGGCGCTGGCGCACTTGTCCGGAGATGCATTAGGCTCCAGACTCATTGATCGTCAAAGCGAGAACAGGACGGTAGCGGCCAAGGCGACGGCGGACAGGAAAGTCTTCGCGCCTCTGTCGTAGCGGGTCGCGATGCGGCGCCAGTCCTTCAGGCTGCCGAACATGATCTCGATGCGGTTGCGGCGTTTGTAGCGGCGTTTGTCGTGGCGGACGGCCTTGACGCGAGACTTCCGGCCTGGGTGAGGGGCGATCAGATTTGATCCGGGGGATCAAATCAGCCCCGAACGGGCTTTATCCCCTTGTCTTTCAGCGCTTACCTGAACCAGTCGGCATCGTAGCCCCGGTCGGCAATCAGCCATTCGGCAGCGGGCAGGCTGCCCAGCAGGGCGGCGGCACCGGTGTAGTCGCTGACCTGGCCTGCCGTCATGAAGAAGCGGATGGGACAGCCCTTCGCGTCGGTGACGGCGTGCAGCTTGGTGTTCAGCCCGCCCTTGGTCCGCCCGATCAGACGCCCGCGCTGATCGCCGGGCCGCCCTTTTTCGCCCGCAGGCTTGAGGCCGTGCGATGCGCCTTGAGGTAGGTCGCGTCGATCATGACGACTGTCTCCTCGCTGCCTTCGGAGGCCAATCCCTCCATCGTCCGGACGAAGACCCCCATGTCGCCCCACCGCTTCCACCGGTTGTAGAGCGTCTTGGCCGGTCCATACTCCCGCGGCGCGTCACACCATCTCAACCCGTTATGCCGCTCAGCACACGCCGGTCATCGACCCGCGGCTTGCCATGGCTCTAATCACGCAGCCCGGGCGGCCTCAACAAGATCAAGGGGTCCTGACCCTAATCAAGATCCTCTGGCACGACGGGGTCGGTATGTCGCTGTATCTGAAGCGGCTGGAGGCCGGGAAATTCATCTGGCCGGTGCGCCAGAATGGCGCGGCCGTTCCGGTTTCGGCGGCGCAGTTCGGCTATCTTTTCGACTACTCATGTTGATGCCCCTCCTTATCAGGCGGATTGATTCTGAGATCGATGCTGGAGACTGTGTGGTTCCTTAGGCTTCGGACCGCATCCAGTGTATGCGGAGAATTGGGAAACAGGTGAGCCCCGGTTGGCTGT
>JAUXPG010000116.1 GCA_030683915.1 Gemmobacter sp. | reverse complement strand
CATGGTCTTCTCCTCGCTCGCAGCATCATGCTGCTGTTGCGCGGAAAATCCACTTATCCCGGCTGTTCAGATTTCTGGAACCACCTCTCAGGGATGGCACAATGACCGTAAACCGGATGCTTGCCGGCGGCTTTAAGCTGGGCACATTTTCGACGAACTGCTCCTCGGGCATGACGCCCACACAGATTCCTGACCGCTGGGATGCCAGCTGGGACAGCAATCTGGAGCTGGCGGGCATGCTGGATGCCGCGGGCATTGACTTCATGCTGCCGATCGCGCGTTGGATCGGCTATGGCGGACCTACCGATTTTCATGGTGGCGTGCTGGAAACCATGACCTGGGCGGCCGGTCTGCTGGCGGCGACAAAGAACCTGACGGTGTTCGCCACCATCCACACCACCGCCAATCACCCGGTCGTGATCGCCAAGCAGATCGCCACCATCGACCAGATCGGCCACGGTCGCGCGGGACTGAACATCGTGGCTGGTTGGAACAAGCCGGAGTATGATGCCCTTGGATTGAGCTTTGCCGACGATCACGAAACCCGCTACGGTTACGCGCAGGAGTGGTACGATCTGATCCGCAAGGTCTGGGCCTCGGACGAACATTTCGATTGGGAAGGCACCTATTTCAAGAATATCAAAGGCTTGAAGGGCCGCCCTGCCCCGGTGCGCGGATCGGTTCCGATCATCAACGCGGCAGGAAGCCCGCATGGCCGCGGCTTTGCCACCGACAACGCGAACTTCCTGTTCACCCCGGCCATTGACCTTGCACGGTCGAAAACCGAAATCGCCGACCTGAAGGGACAAGCCTCTGCCAAGGGCCGCGATGTCGGTGTGCTGACCTTCAGCCACGTCGTCTGCCGCCCGACCGAGAAGGAGGCGCGCGATTACGTGCATTATGTGGTCGATGAAAACGCAGATTGGGAAGCGACCGACAACCTGATCAAACTGCAATTCGCCTTTGCCCTGTCGTTCCCGCATGATCTGCTCGCGCAGTTGCGCTTTGGCATGGCGCTGGGGCATGGGGGCTTCCCGTTGATCGGCACGCCCGATCAGGTGGCAGCGGGGCTGATCAGCCTGCACGACGCCGGGTTTGCGGGCACGACATTGTCGTTCGTGAATTACGTCAAGGAATTCCCTTACTTCGCCGACGAAGTTCTGCCGCGTCTGGCCAAGGCCGGCATCCGCTGACCATCGCGCCCCGGGCTTGGCCCGGGGCCTCTACATCCCCGCCAACACCTCGGCAGCAATCCGGTAGCTTTCGGCACGGGCTTCGGGGTCGTGAATCTGGCTGGCCAGCATCACCTCGTCAGGTTTTACCGGCGCGGTCAGCCGCGCGAACCCGTCGCGCAAGGCCGCGCGCCCGCCCGTCACCGAACAGGACAAGGCATGGTCAACCCCGGCGCGCACCGAAGGCGGGATCAGGCGGTCCACATCCGCCACCGGGCGTGGCAGCTTGCCCGGCCGCCCGCTGCGCAGGTTGGCAAAGGCCAGTTGCATCGAGCTGCGCAGAAAGGTCGCCTCGGCATCCGTGTCGGCGGCGAAGCACCCCATGCCCATCATCACATAGGGTTGGTCCAGCCAGGCCGAAGGCCGGAATTGCGCGCGATAGGTCGCAACCGCCTGATGCAGGAAATCGGGGGCAAAGTGGCTGGCAAATGCATAGGGCAGCCCAAGATAGGCCGCGAGTTGCGCGCCAAAGGTCGATGACCCCAAAATCCACACCGGAACATGTGTCCCTGTGCCGGGATAGGCGCGCACCGGGCTGTCTGGATTGTCGCCCAGAAAGCCCAGCAATTCCACCACGTCATCGGGAAAGGTGTCGGCCCCGGCCATGTAGCGCCGCAGGGCGCGGGCCGTCGCCTGATCGGTGCCGGGAGCGCGGCCAAGGCCAAGGTCGATCCGGCCCGGAAACAGCGTGGCCAAAGTGCCGAACTGCTCGGCCACCACCAAAGGCGCGTGGTTGGGCAGCATGATGCCCCCTGCCCCCACGCGGATCGTGCGGGTCGCTGCGGCGACATGGCCGATCACCACCGCCGTCGCGGCGCTGGCGATACCGGGCATGTTGTGGTGCTCGGCCAACCAATAGCGGGTATAGCCTGACGCCTCGGCATGTTGCGCCAGCGCAGCGGCATTCGCGAGCGCCTCGCGTGCATCGCTGCCTTCCGGCACCGGCGCCAGATCAAGAACCGAATATTTCATGCCGCCACGTCCAGAAGGCCGCGCCCTTTCATCAACGCCTCTGGTCCCGGCATCCGGCCACGGAATTCCAGATACAGCTTGTCAGCCTCGGCCGATCCGCCCGAGGACAGGATGAACCGTTCCAGCCGGGCGGCGGTGTCGCGGTCAAACGGCCCGCCCGCCTCTTCAAAGGCGGCAAAGGCGTCGGCGTCCATCACTTCGGACCACATGTAGCTGTAATACCCTGCGGCATAGCCGCCGCCGGAAAACACATGCGCGAAATGCGGTGTGGCGTGGCGCATGACAATCGCGCGCGGCATGCCAAGCCCGGCCAGAACCTCGGCCTGCCGGACCATCGGGTCGGCGGGCGGCGCCCCCTCGTGAAACGCCATGTCGACCAGAGCCGACGCGACATACTCCACCGTCGCAAATCCCTGCCCGTAGGTTGACGCAGCCAACAGCCGGTCGCGCAGATCGGCCGGCATGGGCTCGCCTGTCTGCCAATGGCGGGCATGGGTGTTCAGCACTTCGGGCACCGACAACCAATGTTCGTAAAGCTGGCTTGGAAGTTCCACGAAGTCGCGCGCAACATTGGTGCCGGCCAGCGAGCCATAGGTCACGTCCGACAGCATGCCGTGCAGCGCGTGGCCAAACTCGTGGAAGAGCGTGCGCGCATCATCCCAAGACAACAGCGCCGGGTCGCCCTTGACGAAGTTGCAGACGTTCACGATCACCGGGCGCTCGGCCCTGCCGAACCGGCGCTGGCCACGAAAGGCGCTCATCCACGCGCCGGACCGCTTGGAGGCGCGCGCGAAGTAATCCCCGATGAAAACGGCCACATGCGCGCCGTCGCGCGTGACCTCCCAGGCGCGGGCGTCGGGGTGGTAAAGTGGCACGTCCAGCGGCCGAAACTCCAGCTTGAACAGTCGGTTGGCGCAATCGAACGCCGCGCCGATCATCGCATCCAGCGACAGGTAAGGTTTCAGCGCGGCCTCATCGAGGTCGTGTTCGGCCTTCCGGCGGCGCTCCGCATAAAAGCGCCAATCCCACGGCTCCAGCGCGGCATTGATGCCATCGTCGTGCATCATCGCCTCCAACACCGCCGCATCGGCCTCGGCCCGGGCGCGGGCCGGCGCCCAGACCCGCATCAGCAGGTCGCGCACTGCCTGCGGTTCGCGTGCCATCTCGGTTTCCAGCTTGTAGGCAGCAAAGTCGGGATACCCCAGCAACTGCGCCCGTTCATGCCGGATCGCGAGCGTTTCGGCCACGATGGCGCGGTTATCGGTGGCACCGCCGTTTTCACCACGCGCGACCCAAGCGCGGAACGCGGTTTCCCGCAGGTCGCGCCGCGTGGAGAACTGAAGGAAGGGCACGATCAGCGACCGGCTGAGCGTGATGATGGGGCCAGGCCGCCCGCGCTCTGCCCCGGCATCGCGGGCCGCGGTGATCAGGAAATCAGGCAGTCCATCCAGATCGGTTTCTGCAAGGTCCATGAACCAGTCACGTTCGTCTGCCAGCAGGTTCTGCGCGAATTGCGTGCCCAGCACGGCGGCGCGTTCGTTCAGCTCTTTCATGCGGTCGGCCTGTGCCGGCCCAAGGGCCGCCCCGGCCCGCACGAATCCGCGCCGCACCAGATGCAGCAACCGGGCCTGTTCGGGCGCAAGTCCAAGCCCGTCGCGCGCCTGCCAGACCGCTTCGACGCGGGCGAACAGGGCCGGGTTCAGCGCACGTTCGCTGCCCCATGCCGCCAGCTTGGGCGCGAGATCCCGTTGCAGCGCCTCACGTGCCGGGTTTGAATCGGCCCCGGCCAGGTTGAAGAAGACGCTTGCCACGCGGTCCAGCGTTTCTTCGGCCAATTCCAGCGCCTCGATCGTGTTGGCAAAGGTCGGCGGTTCAGGATTGGCCACGATGGTCGCCACCGCCGCCCGCGCCTGCGCCAGACCGGCGTCGAAAGCGGGCGCGAAATCATCGTCGGCGATTGCGTCAAAAGGTGGCAGCTCGAATGGTGTGTCCCAAACGGACAAAAGTGGATTGGCCATGACAACACTCCTTTCCCCGACCCTAGCCCCGCAATCGCAAAAGGAAAAGCGTCCGGCCCGCATCTTCCGGTGATCCGGCTCGGCGGTCCGCTTCGGGCGGCTCGGATGGCGGGTCGCGGCGCGCCGGCGCACCCGGAAACAGCGATGTGCAGCCAGCGCAAAACCGCTCAGGAAACCGCATGCGCCAGTTTTGGCCAATCGAAGCGATTCGATGCGACCGCCGACACTGGCGCAGAGCCAATCGGGATGCCACAGTTGGTGCCGGAGCGGGAAAGGGCAAACCCATGGTGGGTCGCATCATCGAAACCCCGGACTGCGTGGCGGAAGGCGCGGCTTGGCTGGCAGCGCGCGAGGCGCGGTTTGCCGAGGCGTTGGAAGCGACCGGGCCTTTGCCGTTGCGGCGGCGCGCGGGGGGGTTTTCCGACCTGTTGGGCGCCATCGTCAGCCAGCAGGTGTCTGTCGCGTCGGCCAATGCGATCTGGGCGCGGTTGCAGACGGCGGGGTTGACCGAGGCTGATCCAGTGGCGGCAGCGGGGTTCGACACATTGCGCGCCTGCGGTTTGTCACGCCAGAAGATCCGGTATGCGCAGGCGCTTGCGGCGGCAGGCATCGACTTTGCCGGATTGCGACAGCTTCCGGACGAGGAAGTGGTGGCCGTGCTGGTCTCTGTGCCGGGAATCGGGCGGTGGACGGCCGAGATTTATGCGATGTTCAGTCTGGGCCGGGCGGATGTGTTCGCGCCTGCAGACCTTGCGCTGCAGGAATCCGCGCGGCTTCTGTTCGGGTTGGACACGCGGCCATCCGAGCGCACGCTGCGCACGATGGCCGTTGACTGGTCGCCGTGGCGTGCGGTTGCGGCGCGGTTGCTCTGGGCCTATTACCGGGTGGCAAAGGACCGCGAGGGGATACGATGACGCGCACACTGAACGCGAAGCACCGGCCGGCCCGGTCGGGCAAGACCAAGTCAGCGGTGATCTTTGTGCATGGCTATGGCGCCGATGGCGGCGACCTGCTGGGGCTTGCCGATCCGCTGGCACCGCATCTGCCCGATACCGCGTTCCACGCCCCCGATGCCCCGCAGCCATGTTCGGGCAATCCCTTCGGTTTTCAGTGGTTTCCCATCCCGTGGCTGGACGGCTCAACCGAGGAAGCCGCGCGTCAGGGGCTTGCGCAGGCCGCCGATGACCTCAACGCCTATGTCGACGGAGTGTTGGAGGCCGAGGGGCTGGCGCCTGACCGACTGGCCTTGGTGGGGTTCAGCCAAGGCAGCATGATGAGTCTGCATATCGCCCCGCGACGCGACAAGGCGCTGGCCGCGGTGGTGGTATTTTCCGGGCGGCTGCTGGCGCCCGAACTGTTGGCCAAGGAGGCGCGGGTCAAACCGCCCGTTCTGCTGCTGCATGGCGATGCCGACCCGATGGTGCCGTTCGACGACATGGGCCTCGCCGGCGATGCGCTGGTGTCGGCCGGTTTCGACACCTATGCGCATGTCATGCGCGGCACAGGCCACGGAATTGCGCCCGACGGGTTGTCGGCGGCGCTGCAATTTCTCAAGCGGCACCTGGGCTGACCTGTCACACCTTCGTCATCGCCAGCAGCTATGGCTTGCGCCCGAATGCAGGCTTGCCATGCTGCAACCGCGATATATAGTCTGACCGACGGGCGCGGCCCCCGCGCCCCCGCAGATGGGCGAAGGAGGCACGGATATGCTTGCAACCGCCGGAACCGAATTCCGCTCGGGGTTCGTGCGCGATCCGGCCACGCTCCGGCATTACCCGGCGCTGGTGCTGAACGCGGATTACCGCCCGCTGAGCTATTATCCGCTCAGCCTTTGGCCCTGGCAGGAGGCGGTCAAGGCCGTCGTGCTGGACCGGGTGCAGATCGTGGCGGAGTATGACACCACCGTCCGAAGCCAGAGGGCCGAGATACGCATACCCTCGGTCGTCGTGCTGAAAGATTACATCAAACCCCAGAAGCGCGTGGCCTTCACGCGCTTCAATCTTTTTCTGCGCGACGAATTCCGCTGCCAATATTGCGGAAGCCCGCATGACCTGACCTTTGATCATGTGGTGCCGCGCTCCAAGGGGGGGACGACCTGCTGGGAAAATGTGGTGGCGGCGTGCAGCCCGTGCAACTTGCGAAAGGGTGCTCGCTCGCTCAAGCAATCGGGCATGCGGCTCTTCCGGCCCCCGCGCGCTCCCAGCCCCGAAGATATGCGCAACGCAGGCCGCAGATTCCCGCCAAACCATCTGCACGAAAGCTGGATGGACTTTCTCTATTGGGACGCGGAACTCGACGCCTGACCTGCGGGGCGCAAAGGATTCGGAGGGACGGAGGGATAGTTTGCACATAAGCGGGGGCTATGCTTCCTTTGTGGAAGCATCGGTTTCACCGGTCGTAGTTTTGATGTGCTTGCGAATGATCCTGCCGAGGCGTCTGGAGGTAGCCCGACGATGTAGCGGGCTTATCTGCGCAAGAGTATCCGCCCTATCGCAGCGCGGGCCTTAACCTGACCGCCGTGGCGGAGACGCTGTCGCTCGGTCTCAGCATCCTGAAGCCCCATAAGGCGCAGATCACGCCGGTTTTCGATGCCATCGCGCGGGCCGTTGCTGAGGGGAAGCTGCGGGCCGGTGTGGCGCCTCAACGGCGCAGCATCCCAAGGGAAGAGGCCAGGTCGGGGGCGAAGCAGAGTGCGAAAACCGCGCCGCAATCTCGAAAAGCGCCGGTATGTCAATCGGCTTGCAAAACTGCCCCTTATCGGCGTCCAAGTGTGGATGCCCCCTTCGATGCAAGGGTTTTTTTCCGACCTTCTGAGCAGTGATCGGGTGCGTTCATGTGTTAGGCCTCATGGTGCGGCTTTTCACATGCCGTGGGCCGGTTTGGTGATGCGCGGGTCGGGTCCAGATCAAAATTTCGAGCTCTTGTCTCTTTGGACGCCCCGAGAGTGTCCGACCTTCTGTGTATCGGTGATCTGGTCCATGCTTCCTGAGAGGAGCAC
>JAUXPG010000147.1 GCA_030683915.1 Gemmobacter sp. | reverse complement strand
GCCGACCAATCGGCGCGAAACCACGCGGCCTTGGCGCGCAACGCCTTGGCAGTCTGGCCGGTCATGCCAAAGGCCCAGCCGGGGGCGGGCATGGGGCGCGGGCTCATGTCCAGACTGACCATGCCGCGCACCGGCCCGGTGCCCTGCCCCGCCAGCCACCGCCAGCCGACCAGCGCCCCCAGCGACCAGCCCACGAGCACGCAGGGCGGCCCGTCTGCCAGCAAGTCGTCGAGCATCGCCACCGCGCCCGGCACATCGGGCGAAAACCCGACGGCGCCGTGCCCCGGCAGATCAGGTGCCACGCAGTGCAACCCCGGCAATGCCTGCGCCAGCGGCGCCATGGCCCTGCCGCGCATCGTCCAGCCATGCAGCAGGATGATACGCCCGGTCATCTTCCAGACCGCAGCCGCCCGACGATGCCGGCAGGAAAGAAATAGACCGACAGGATGAACGCGACCCCCAACCACAACAGCCAACGGTCGGGGTTCAAGAGGTCAGGCACCAAGGGCAACCCGGCGGTCGCCTCTGCCGCAGCCCCCATCAGGTTTTGGAGATAGTTCTGCGCCAGCACAAAGATGGTGGCCCCCACCACCGCCCCCCAGATCGTGCCCATGCCTCCGATCACCACCATCAGCAGGATGTCGATCATGATTTCCATGCTCAGCGTCGTATCCGGCCCGACATAGCGCAGCCAGATCGCAAACAGCGACCCCGCCAGCGCCGCCACCGCCGCCGACAGGCAGGTGGCGACGGTGCGATAGATCACCACACGGTAGCCCACGGCCTCGGCCCGGAACGCATTTTCCCGGATCGCCTGCAACACCCGGCCAAACGGCGAATTCACGATCCGCAGCAGCAGCAGGAACAAGGCTGTGCAGCACACGAACACAAGGTAATAGTTCAGGATACGCCCGGTGATGCGGGTTCCGAAAATCTCGAAATCGGCGCGGAAGGCGGGGGTCAGTTCGCGCGGGATCTGGATGTTCATGCCATCCTCGCCGCCGGTCAGCCACGACAGCTGTGACACCAGCACCGCCACGGCCGAGGCGACGGCCAATGTGATCATCGCAAAGAAGATCGCGCGCACCCGCAGGGAAAACAGCGCGATGACAAAAGCCAGCACAACCGCCAACACCATTCCCGACAGTGTGCCAAACGCCAGCGCCCCCCATCCGCGCCCCAGATGCACCGTGGACAGCGCCACGCCATAGGCGCCAAGGCCGAAGAACATGGTGTGCGCAAAACTTACGATGCCACCATAGCCCAGCAACAGGTCATAGCTGGCCACCAGCACGATGAAGATGGCGATGCGCGCGGCAGTTTCCAGCGCCCGCGACCCCGGAAACAGGAAGGGCGCAAAGGCCAGCGCCAGAAAGATCGCCGCCACAATCAGCGACAACACGGCCGACCGCGGGCCATCACCGGACAGGATACGCACCATCGCCTTATACCTTGATCACGGGCGACATGCCCTGCGGACGCCACATCAGGATCGCCACCATCAGCCCGATGTTGGAAATGAGCGCCGCCTTCGGTTCCAGATAGGCCACGTAATTCTGCAGCAACCCCACCAGAAGCGCACCGATGAACGCGCCCTCGACACTGCCCAGCCCGCCGATGATGACGACGATGAACACAAGGATCATGATCTCGTTGCCCATGTGGGCGGTGATCAATTCCTGATAAAGCGCCCACATGATGCCGCCCAGCCCGGCCAGCGCCGACCCGGCGATGAACACGCCCACAAAGACCCGCCGGATGCGGTAGCCCAGCGCCTGCACCATCTCGCGGTTTTCCACCCCGGCACGCACGATCAGCCCGATCTTGGTGCGCCGCAGCACCAGCCGCATGGCAATGAACACCAGCGCGCCGAACCCCACCGCCACCAGCCGGTACTTTTCCAGCGTGGCGCCGAACAGCGTGATCGACCCTTTCAGCATTTCCGGGCGCGCGATGAAGATTTCCTTCGGGCCCCAGATGACATGGATCATCTGTTCGGCCACGATCAGCCCGCCCATGGTGACAAGGATCTGTTTCAGGTGGGCGCCATAGACCGGCCGCACGATCACCCGCTCGAACCCCCAGCCGATGGCGCCGGTCACGGCCATCGCCGCGATCACGGCCGCCAGCAGCGCCAGCAGGTTCAGCATGAGCGACGGCGCCCCGGTCAGCGCCGAAAGCGCGATCAGCACCGACACCCCGACAAAGGCCCCGAACGAGATAAAGGCCCCGTGGCCAAAGTTGATGACATCCATCAACCCGAACACCAGCGTCATGCCTGACGCGATGACAAAGATCATCATCCCCATCGCAAGGCCCGACACGGTCAACGTCAGCCAGCTCGACGGGTTGGCGATGCTGACAAACCCCAGCAGCACCAGCACGGGCACCAGCAGCACAGGCAGCCACGGTTCCATCCGCACCCGGATCGAGGGGCGCTGCAAGATCGGTGTGTGGTCGGGGGCGGCGGTCATGCGTGACCCTCCATGCTCAGGCCCATCAGGCGCTCCTGCAATCCGGCGTCACCGGCCAGCGTGGCCATCGGCCCGGCCCAGACGATGCGGCCATCGTCCATCACCGCCGCCTGATCGCCCAGCGCCCGGGCCAGTTTGAAGTTCTGTTCCACCATCAGGATCGTGGCGCCCTTGGCCTTGAGGTCGCGCAGCGCCCTTGCAAGGGTGGACACGATGGCGGGTGCAAGGCCCTTGGACGGCTCGTCGATCAGGTAAAGCCGGCGCTCCTCGACCATCGCGCGGGCGGTGGCCAGCATCTGCTTTTGGCCGCCCGAAAGGTTGCCCGCCGGGTTCTTCCAGAAGGTTTTCAGAGGCGGGAACACGGTGAACAGCCAGTCCAGCCGCGCCGGGTCAATGGGGCCGGACACTGCGGCAAGGATCATGTTTTCCTCGACCGTCAGGTTGGCGAAGATGCCCATATTCTCGGGCACCAGTGCCACGCCGGCCTGCGCGATGGCCGCGGGGTCCTGCCCGGCGATGTTGCGCCCCGCCAGCATGATCCGCCCGGCGCGCGGTTTCCACAGACCCATGACGGTGCGCAAGGTCGTGGTCTTGCCCGCCCCGTTGCGCCCCAGAAGCATGGTCACTTGCCCTTGCGGCACATCCAGATCGACGCCGTGAAGGATGTGATACTGCGCGATGTCGGTCCTGACGCCTTCGAGGCGAAGCATCGGTTCAGACAATCTCGATCTCCTTGCCCATATAGGCTTCTTGCACAATCGCGGATGCCATGACCTCGGCCGGTGGGCCGTCGGCGACCAGCGTGCCGTTGTGCAGCACCACGATTCGGTCTGCGAGCGCGCGGATCACATCCATCTTGTGTTCGACCAGCAGGACCGTGGCAGCCGGGTCGGCCTTGATTTCCGCGATGAGCGACAGGATGACCGGCGCCTCGTCCACGCTCATGCC
>JAUXPG010000099.1 GCA_030683915.1 Gemmobacter sp. | reverse complement strand
GGGGATCGAATGGGTGACAAAGCCGATGGTCTTGCCCGTCGTGGCCCAAAGCTTCAGCACCTCCTCGTTCAGCCGGTCGCGCACGATCTCGTCCAGGGCGCCGAAAGGCTCGTCCATCAGCAGGATATCGGCGTCGAACGCCAGCGCCCGCGCGATGCTTGCGCGCTGCTGCATGCCGCCCGACAACTGCCAGGGAAACTTGCGCCCGAAGCCGGTCAGTTCCACCAGATCCAGCACGCGCTCCACCCGCCGGTCCTGTTCGGCGCGGTCGAACCCCATGATCTCCAGCGGCAGCCGGATGTTGCCCGCGATGGTCCGCCACGGGTAAAGCCCGGCGGCCTGGAACACATAGCCATAGGCCCGCTTCTGGCGCGCCTCATCCGGGGTCATGCCGTTCACGGTCAGTATGCCGCTGGTCGGATGCTCCAGCGCCGCGATGGCGCGCAGCAGCGTGGTCTTGCCGCAGCCCGACGGACCGATGAACGACACGAAGTCGCCCCGGTTGATCGTCAGGTTCACGTCCTTGAGCGCCTGCACCGGGCCGTCCGCCGTCTGGAACACAAGGTTCAGCCCCTGTGCCACGATCACCGCCGGGGCCGTATCGGCCATGTCCTTCATCCTGCCACCCTTGCCGCCTGCCCGATCACGCCGTCGTTGGCGCCCCCACACCGGAGTTCACATCGCCGTTGCCTGCGCCCGGCAGGATTGCACCTGCGCCGCACGCTGCCCACCTTGTCCGCACAGGAGGATCTAATGACCACGACAACCACCCTCGCCTTCGCCCCGCATCAGGACGACCTTGAGGAATTCTACTTTGAGGCGCCCATCCTCAGCCTGCCCGCCGAACCCGACGCGGTCGAGGAACCTGAACAGGGCGAACCCTAGGGCCATCATATCCCCCGCATCAGGCCGCCATCCACCCGAATGTTCTGCCCGGTGATATAGCCCGCGCCGTCCGAGGCCAGAAACGCCACCGTGCGCCCCACTTCGGCCGCCGTGCCATAGCGGCCCATCGGCACCGCCTGCGCCCGCGCCTCGTGCACCGGCAGGCTGTCGATCCAGCCGGGCAGGACGTTGTTCATGCGGATACCCGCCGCGCCATGCTGGTCGGCGTAAAGCTTGGTAAAACTGGCCAGCCCCGCCCGGGCGAAGGCCGAGGTGGGGAACATCGGGCTGGGCTCGAAGGCCCAGGCGGTGGAGATGTTGATGATGGCGCCGCCGCCCTGCGCCTGCATGATCGGGGTGATCACCCGCACTGCGCGCACGACGTTGAGGAAATACACCTCGACGCCCTCGTGCCATTGCGCGTCGGTCAGTTCAAGCAGCGGGCCCTTGGGGCCATGGCCCGCGCTGTTGACCAGCACATCGACCCGCCCCCAGCGCGCCATCGCGGCATCGGCCAGCGCACGGATGTCAGCCTCGTTGCGGTTCGACCCCTGCACGCAAAGGCCCCCGAGGTCCGCCGCAACCTCGGCCCCCTTGCCCGACACGGACAAGATGCCCACCGCATACCCGTCCGCCGCCAAGGCGCGCGCCGAGGCCGCGCCCATGCCCGAGCCGCCACCGATGATGAGTGCGGTTTTCATCACACCCCCGTCGCGGGCACGCCCGTCCGCACCACCGGGCGCGGGGCGGTCAGGTCTTTCCAGGCGCTGAGCGCGCGGTTGACGGCGGGCCGTGCCTCGCGCCCCACGAATTTGCCCCAGCCTTCCTGCGGTTTCAGCGTGCCGTCTTCCACCGCGACGCGGCCACGCGTCAGGGTGTAGCGCGGCATGCCCTTCAGCTTTTGCCCTTCGAACACGTTGTAATCGATGCTCGATTGCTGGGTCGCCGCTGCGACCACGCCTTCCTTGACGGGGTCCCAGACCACAAGGTCGGCATCCGCCCCGACCAGAACAGCGCCCTTTTTGGGGTAAAGGTTGAGGATCTTGGCGATATTGGTGCTGGTGACGGCGACGAATTCGTTGGGTGTCAGCCGTCCGGTGTTCACGCCATGCGCCCAGAGCACCGGCATACGGTCCTGCAACCCGCCGGTGCCATTGGGAATCTTGGAAAAGTCACCCAGCCCGAAGCGTTTCTGTTCGGTGGTAAAGGCGCAATGGTCGGTGGCGACGCACGACAACGACCCCGATTGCAGCCCGGCCCAAAGGCTGTCCTGATGCGCCTTGTTGCGGAACGGGGGTGACATCACCCGGCGGGCGGCATGGTCCCAGTCGGGGTGAAAATATTCAGTCTCGTCCAGCACCAGATGCTGGACCAGCGGTTCGCCCCAGACCCGCTTGCCTTGGGCGCGGGCACGGCGGATCGCCTCGTGGCTGTCTTCGCAACTGGTGTGGACGACGTAGAGCGGCACACCCGCCATGTCGGCGATCATGATGGCGCGGTTGGTCGCCTCGCCCTCCACCTGCGGCGGGCGGGAATAGGCGTGGCCTTCGGGGCCGGTGTTGCCCTCGGCCAGAAGCCGGGCGGTCAGTTCGGCCACGACATCGCCGTTTTCGGCATGGACCATCGCAAGGCCGCCAAGGTCGCCGACGCGGCGGAACGACTGGAACAGTTCGTCGTCGTTCACCATGAGGGCGCCTTTGTAGGCCATGAAATGCTTGAAGCTGGTCATGCCGGCCTTGACCGACAGGGCCATATCCTCCCACACCTTCTCGCCCCACCAGGTGATGGCCATGTGGTAGGAATAGTCGCAATGCGCGCGACCGGATTTGTTGTGCCACATCTGGGCGGCATCCATCAGGCCCTGGCCTTGCCCCGGCAGCACGAAGTCCACCACCATCGTGGTCCCGCCCGCAAGCGCCGCCCGCGTGCCCGAGTCGAAGTCATCCGCGCTGTAGGTGCCCATGAAGGGCATTTCCAGATGGGTATGCGGGTCGATCCCGCCGGGCATGATGTAGCAGCCCGTGGCGTCAAGCTCGGCGCCGCCCCTGAGGCCTTGGCCGATCTCGGTGATCGTGCCGTTCTCGATGCGGACATCGGCGGTGTAGCTAAGGTCGGCGGTGACGATGGTGCCGTTCTTGATGAGGGTGGTCATGTGCGGCTCCTGCTGGATGGAAGACTACCCGCCCCGGGCGTGACCCGGAGCCTCTGGTGCGATCGGGCGCGGGATGCGGCGGGGCGAGGCCCCGGCTCAGGGCCGGGGCGCGTGGGTGTCAGACCGGGATAAGCGCCGTCACGTCCCGCCAATGTGGGTTGTGCTCGGCGATCAGGGCGTTCTTCCACACGCGCGGCCAACGCTTGATGGCGCGTTCGCGCTGCAGGCTGTTGGCGAAATCCTCGTGCACCTCGAACCAGACAAGGGTGCGGATCTTGTATTTCGCGGTGTGCGCAGACAGCCCGGCGCGATGCGCCTCGACCCGCGCCGCAAGGTTGCCCGTGCGGCCGATATGGATCGCTCCGCCGGGGCGTGAGGCCATGATGTAGACATACTGCGCCATGCGTCAGGGTTGACGCAGGACGATTAACGAAGGGTGAACCCCGCCCCGGCCTCGTGCCGGGGCCTCCGGTCGCGGGGGCCAGCGCCTCCGGCAGGCGGCTGAGGCCCCGGCGCGAGGCCGGGGCGGGGTCGGTGTGTCCGATCACGCAACCACCTCCGCCACCTCGAGCACCGCGTGCAGCAGCACATCCGTCCCCGCCGCCGCCCATTCGGGGGAAATTTCCTCGGCCTCGTTGTGGCTCAGGCCATCTACGCAGGGGCACATGATCATGACCGTGGGGGCAAGGCGGTTGATCCAGCAGGCGTCGTGGCCCGCGCCGCTGACGATATCCATGTGCGAATACCCCAGCCGCTCCGCCGCCCTGCGCACGACCTTGACCAGTCCGGGATCGAAGGTGACGGGATCGAAGTGCCCGACATCCTCGATCTCGCAGCCAAGGCCCAGTTCGGCCGCCACCGCATGCGCCGCGCGCATCACTTCGGCCTTCATCGCGTCCAGCTTGGCCTGATCGGGCGAGCGGATATCCACCGTGAACACCGCGCGCCCCGGAATCACATTGCGCGAATTCGGGAACACCTGGACATGGCCTACCGCCCCCACCGCGTTCGGCTGGTGGCTCATGGCGATCTGGTGCACGCGTTCGGTCACCCGCGCCATGCCCAGCCCTGCGTTCACCCGCATGTGCATCGGCGTGCTGCCGGTGTGGGCGTCGCGGCCCGTCAGGGTGATCTGCAACCACCACAGGCCCTGCCCATGGGTCACGACCCCGACCGCCTTGCCCTCGGCCTCCAGAATGGGCCCCTGTTCGATATGCAGTTCCAGCATGGCGTGCATCTTGCGCGCGCCCACGGGTTCATCGCCCA
>JAUXPG010000451.1 GCA_030683915.1 Gemmobacter sp. | reverse complement strand
CCGCGCCGCGCATCAGAAAGGCCCCGATGCCGCAGCCCGCCGCCACCCACAGATCCCACAGGCCCGGCGTGCCCGCCGCCGCCGCCAGCGCCACGCCCCACCAGCAGGGCAACAGCAACAGCCAGGTGCCGATGGGCCGGTCCGCCCGGCTCAGCCGCAGATAGGGCCGCGTGGCAGGCGGCGCCCAGCGATCCACCCAGTTGCCGCGCACGGCATCGGCGACCATGCCGCCGGGCTCTGGCATTTGCGGCGCGTCGGACATAGGTTCGGCCTCATGACAGCTCGGGTTCGCCTTCATCTAGACCAGCCGCTTGCCCCGGGGCAACCGCTCACGCTTGACCGCGATCAGGCGAACTACCTCTTTGCCGTCATGCGCCTTGGTCCGGGCGATGCGATCCTTGCCTTCAACGGGCGCGATGGCGAATGGCGGGCCGAGGTGGCCGAGGCAGGCAAACGCGGCGGCACCCTTGTGGCGGTGGAACAGACGCGCCCGGTGCGCCTGCCGCCCGACCTGTGGTTGATGTTTGCGCCCATCAAGAAAGCGCGCACCGATTTCATCGTCGAAAAGGCAACCGAACTGGGGGCCGCGCGCATCCTGCCGGTGCAGACCGACTTCACCAACGCCGACCGCATCCGGCAG
This sequence comes from Gemmobacter sp., assembly GCA_030683915.1. GTDB lineage: Bacteria > Pseudomonadota > Alphaproteobacteria > Rhodobacterales > Rhodobacteraceae > Wagnerdoeblera. Next base: position 3,669 of record JAUXPG010000451.1, on the reverse strand, counting down.
GACCGGCTGCAAGCCCACGCCATTGAGGCGACCGAACAATGCGGCGGCACCTTTGTGCCGCAGGTGGACGACCTGCTGGCGTTGTCGCGCGTGCTGGCGGACTGGCCCGCGGGCCGCCGCATCCTGTGGTGCGACGAAAACCTGCCCGGCCCTGCCACCCCGCTGGGCGACCTGCCGCGCGGGCCCTGGGCGGTGCTGATCGGTCCCGAAGGCGGGTTTTCGCCGGCCGAACAGACCCGCCTGCGCGCGTTGCCCATGGTCCACCCCATCAGCCTCGGCCCCCGCATCCTGCGGGCCGACACGGCGGCGGTGGCGGCGCTGACGCTCTGGCAGGCCGCGCTGGGGGATTGGCGGTGATCGCGGCGCTGATCCCTGCGGAGCTTGCGGCCCTGTCCGCCGCGCTGGCCGCAGCGTTCGGGCCGGGGCAGGTCAAGGCCCACACCCTGCTGCAACGGTCCGACCGCGCGCAGGCGGCGCGCGGGGTGATGGGCGGGCAGCCCGTCATCATCAAGCAGTTCACCGGCCCCGACCCCGCCGCCACGATCGCCGCATTGCAGGCCGAACACGCCGCCATCGCCCCCCATTTGGCCACCGGGCGCTTCCGTCTGGCCACGGCGCTGCGGTTGGATGCGGCGCGGGGGCTTGCGGTGCTGACCCACGCGCCGGGCGACCGGCTGGATGGCGTGCTGGCCCGCGCCACCCCGACCGAGCGCGCCGCGGTCATCGCGCAGGCGGGTGGCTGGCTGGCGGCCTTCACGGCACCGCGCCGCCACCTTGCGCCCATGAACCTGCACACCGTCCTTCGACGCCGCAAGGACGCGATGGCCGCCAGCCCACCGCACCCCGCCGACCAGCCGCTGACCGGCACCGCCTTCGCCCGGCTGCGGGCACTGGCGCGCGATCTTGCCGGGGCCGATCTGGTGCAATCGGGCGTCCACGCCGATTTCACCCCCTACAACCTGCACCTCTCGGGCGTTGAACTTTGGGGCTTTGACCTGCAAGGCACCCGCATCCGCCCCGTGGCGCTGGACGCGGCCAGCTTCCTTGTCCTTGCCGGGTTGCGCCAGCCCCCCACCGACCCCGGCGCGCTGGCCCACGGCCTGCCGCAGGCCGATGCGCAGGCGTTCCTTGCGGCCTGCCCGGATGCCGATGGGCCGGTGCTGGACTTCTTTCTGGGCGACCGCCTGCTGCGCGCGCTGCACGAAGCCACCACACCCGCCCGCGCCACCGCCGCCCGCACCGCATTGCAAGGATGGCTGGGATGAGCCTGATCCGACCCGAACTTGCCGCCCGCCTGCACCGCCACCGCGAAGCCTTGGGCGCGGCCATCGCCATTGCCGCCGGGCTCTGGCTGGCCACGCGCGGCGGCTGGCTGCTCGGGGCGGCGGGCGGCGCGGTCATGCTGGCCGGCGCTGGCCTGCTTTGGGCCGCGCTGCAACGCCTGCGCTTTGCGCCCAAGGACCGCGGCCCCGGCGTGGTCGAGGTGGACGAAGGCCAGATCGGCTGGTTCGGCCCGGGCATCGGCGGCTTCATCTCGCTGGCCGAACTGGCCGAGGTGGGGCTGGTCACCGTGCAGGGCCTGCGCGTCTGGCGTTTCCGCCAATCCGACGGCCATCTGCTGCTGGTGCCGGTCAACGCGCAGGGCGCGGGCCGCATCTACGATGCCTTGACCGCGCTGCCCGGCATCGACGGCACCCGCCTGCTCACCGCGCTCGACACCCCCGCCGACACCCCGCTGATCTGGCGCCGCGATCCGGCCCCCGTGATCCGGCTCACGCGGCCTTGACTTGGGCGCGAACCCGCGCCACCTCTGCCCCCGGAAAACACTCAGATCGGAGCCTCGCATGTCCATTCCCCAGTCCGGCGGCGGCCCGATCGAACATCCGTCGCAGTTGGCCGAATATCTGGCCTCGGGCTGCAAACCCGCCGATCAGTGGCGCATCGGCACCGAACACGAGAAATTCGGCTGGATCACCGCCACCCGCGCGCCCTTGCCCTATGACGGCCCCGTTTCGGTCCGCGCCCTGCTCGAAGGTCTGCGCGACCGCTTCGGCTGGACCGAGGTGCGCGAAGCGGGCGCGCTGATCGGGCTCACCCGCAACGGCGCCAACGTCAGTCTGGAACCCGGCGGGCAATTCGAACTGTCGGGGGCGCCGCTGGAAACCATCCACCAGACCGCCGCCGAACTCGACAACCACCTGTCCGAGGTGGCCAGCGTGGCCGACCCGATGGGCGTGCGCTTCATGGGCATCGGCGCCGCGCCCGAATGGCGCCACGCGGACATGGACCGCATGCCCAAGGGCCGTTACCGGCTGATGACCGACTATATGGGCCGCGTCGGCACGCACGGCACCCAGATGATGTATCGCACCTGCACCGTGCAGGTGAACCTCGACTTCGCATCCGAAGCCGACATGGTGAAAAAACTGCGGGTAGCCCTTGCGCTGCAACCCGTGGCCACCGCGCTGTTCGCCTCCAGCCCGTTCTTCGAAGGCACGCCCAACGGCCACCGCAGCTGGCGCAGCCGCATCTGGCGCGGGCTGGATGACAGCCGCACCGGCATGCTGCCCTTCGTCTTCGAAGACGGCTTTGGCTTTGAACGCTACGCCGACTGGGTGCTGGATGTGCCGATGTATTTCGTCTACCGCGACGGCACCTATATCGACGCGCGCGGCCAGTCGTTCCGCGATTTCCTTGCCGGGCGCCTGCCTGCGATGCCGGGCGAAGTTCCCACCCTCTCCGACTGGGCCGACCACCTGACCACCGTGTTCCCCGAAGCCCGCATCAAGAAATACATGGAGATGCGCGGCGCCGATGCCGGGTCGCGCGCGCATCTGAACGCGCTGCCCGCATTCTGGACCGGGTTGATGTATGACCAGACCGCGCTGGATGCCGCGTGGGACCTTGTGAAGGGCTGGGATGCCGACACCCGCCAATCCTTGCGCGTCGCCGCGTCGGAACAGGCGCTGATGGGGCAGGCGAACGGCGTCCGCCTGCTGGACCTGGCCCGCGAAACGCTGGCGCTGTCGCGCGCGGGCCTTGCCGCCCGCGCCCGCCACGATGCGCAAGGCCGGGACGAGACGCATTTCCTCGACATCCTCGATACCCATGCCGCCACCGGGCGCACGCAAGCCGACGACCTTCTGGACCGTTTCAAGGATGATCTGCCCGGCATCTACGCGGCCACCAGCCTGTGACAAAGGGGGGGCGGCGGGCGCCGCCCCCCCCCCTCAGTGCCCGGTCCGGTCGGCCCAGCCCGCAAAGATGCGTTCCAGCACCACCACCACGTAAAACAGCACGATCCCAAGGAACGCGAGCGCGAACAGCACCGCAAACATCAGCGGGTAGTCCGCGTTGATCTTGCCGCTGTCGAACAGCGCGCCCAGACCCCGGCCATGCGGCTCGACGATCTCCATCAGGTTCGTCCCGATAAAAGCCAGCGTCACTGCAACCTTCAACGCGCCAAAGAACTCCGGCAAGGTCTTGGGCAGGGCGATCTTCCAAAAGATCGTCAGCCGGCTTGCCCCCAGCGCGCGCAGGATATCCCGATACTCCGGCTCCAGCGTCGAAAGCCCGATCGCCACCGACACCGCGATGGGAAAGAAACTGATCATGAAGGCAATCAGCACCGTGTTGAAATTGTGCTCGCCCACAAAGATCAGCGCGATC
>JAUXPG010000431.1 GCA_030683915.1 Gemmobacter sp. | reverse complement strand
CACAAAGATCAGCGCGATCACCGGCACCACCGTCGCCTTGGGAATCGCGTTGAACCCCACCAGCACGGGATACAGCGCATCGCGCATCAGCCGCGAAAAGCCCATGATCATGCCAAGGAAAGTGCCGAACACCACCGCCAGCGCCAACCCCACCACCGTGCGCCACAGCGTATCCCAGCCCATGCTGACGAACAGGTGCTTGAACTTCCAGAACGCGGGCCACAGATCGCTTGGCGCGGCCATCTTGTAGGTGGGCCAGCCCTTGAACCACACCAGCCATTCCCAGAACGCCAGAATCACCGCAAAGGCGATGACCGGCGGCGCCACCTTGCGCAGCGTTTCCATCAATGCGCCCCCCCGTTGCGGCCTTGGGCAATTTCGATCTGGTCGCGCAGCGTGGCCAGCTTGGCCACACTGTCGGGTTCATAGAGCATCGAGATCGGCCGCGGTGATGGCGTGTCGATCTTCATGCGGTATTGCACCCGCGCCGGGCGGTCCGACAGCACGATCACCTCATCAGCCAGATACACGCTTTCGCGCAGATCATGGGTGATCAGCAGCGCGGTAAACGGCTCCTCGGCACGCAGGCGATGCATCAACTGCCACAGGTCCTCGCGCGTGAAGGCATCCAGCGCGCCGAACGGCTCGTCCATGATCAGCACTTCGGGCTTGTGCACGATCGACCGGCAGAGGCTTGCGCGCTGCCGCATCCCGCCCGACAACTGGCTGGGCCGCTTGGCCTCAAACCCGGCCAGCCCCACCAGTGCCAGCAACTCGCGCGCCCGGTCCTCGCGTTTCGCCCGCGGCATCGACGGCGCCACGATTTCCAGCGGCAGCATCACATTCTCCAGAATGCTCCGCCATTCCAGCAGCACCGGATTCTGGAACGCCATGCCTACCGTCTTGCGCGGGGTCTTCACCCGTTCGCCGTGCAGATACACCTCGCCGGTGTCGGGCTTCATCAATCCCGCGATCAGCCGGGTCAATGTTGATTTTCCGCAACCAGACGGCCCCACCACGGCGCAAAAGGCGCCTTCGGGGATTGAAATGGTCAGGTCCTGCAACACCGGCAACGGCCCCGCCTTGGTGCGGTAGGCATGGGTCACGCCCTTGATTTCCACCAGATCGGCCATCTCGTCCCCTGTCATGCAAAGGCCCTCCCCCCGGCGGGGGAAGGGCGATGTCCCGCCGCGCGGGGTCAGTTCATCGACAGGCTGCCATCGGTCGGCAGATAGGCGTCGGTGTAGTAAAGCTCGGGCGTCGGCGCGTTCTTGAACTCGTAGATTTCCTTGAGCTGCTCGATCGACCGGGCATACCGCGCCGCATCCACCTTGCCCATGCCATTGGCCTTCACGGCGTCGGTCATCACGTTCTGCGTCAGTGCAATCTTCAACCGTTCGGTCTCCAGCCCGACGTCCGAGGCGGGCGTGCGGGTGATCATCTGCGCCACCGCCTTTTCCGGTTCGGCGGCCGCATCCTTCCAGCCCTTGGCCAGCGCCCGGATGAACCCGGTCACCGCCTCGGGGTTGGCCTTGGCAAAGTCGGTGTTGGCGATCACGGCGTTCCCGTAATACTCGACCCCGTTGTCGGCCATCAGGAACACGCTGATATCATCCGCCGGAACCCCAAGCCGCGTCAGGTTCAGAAAGACCGAGAACGAAAACCCGGTCACTGCGGCCACCTTGCCCTCGGCCAGCATCGGTTCGCGGGTGGGAAAGCCCACGGGCTCCACGGTGATCTTGCTCATGTCAAGGCCGGTCGCCTTGGCAAAGGCCGGAAACTGCGACCACGCCCCGTCGGGCGGCGGGGCGCCCAGCACCTTGCCTTCGATGTCCTTCAGCGCCGAAATGCCCAGCGACTTGCGCCCGACCATCGCCGCCGGGGGCTTGTCATAGACGATCATCACCGCCGTCACCGGGGCGCCGGGGTTTTGATCCAGGAACTTGGCGATGGAATTCATGTCGGCGAATCCCATCTGGAACGCGCCGGTCGCCACCTTGGGAATCGCGTCCAGCGATCCTTGCCCGGCCTGCACCTCCACCTTCAATCCCTCGGCGGCAAAGTGGCCGTTGTCGATGGCGGCGAAGTAGGGGGCGGCGGGGCCTTCGAATTTCCAGTCGAGCGCAAAGTTGATTGCGGTTTCGGCATGGGCGCCGCCTGCCAGCATCAGGCCGGCGGCAAGGGTCAGGGCACGGTGGAACATGCGGGGAAGCCTCCTGTTGAATATCGGGCCGAAGGTCGCACGCTGGCGGCCCGGTTGGCAAAGCGCCGCCCGCACCTGCGCGACGTGTTTGGTCAGACAGGTTAGATTCAAGGCAGGCAACCGGCATATGCCTGAAAAAAGTGCAAGAGTTTCAGGAAAACCCGCAGAATGCACAAAGGGCCGGTCGTTTCCGACCGGCCCTTGCCCGTTTCCGCGCCAGCGATCAGACGAAGAACTGCGCCCCGTTGGCGCTGATCGTCGATCCGTTGATGAACCCGGCGTCATCCGACACAAGGAACGCCACACAGCGCGCGATTTCCGCAGGTTCGCCCAGACGGCCCGCCGGGATGCCCGCGATGATGCTTTCGCGCACCTTCTCCGGCACCGCCATCACCATTTCGGTGGCGATATAGCCGGGGCAGACCGCGTTGGCGGTAATGCCGAACCGCGCGCCTTCCTGCGCCAGCGACTTCACGATGCCCAGATCGCCCGCCTTGGTCGCGGCATAGTTCACCTGGCCGAACTGGCCCTTCTGGCCGTTGATCGACGAAATCACCACCACACGGCCGAACTTGCGGTCGCGCATGCCCGGCCAGACCGGATGCACGGTGTTGAACACGCCGGTCAGGTTGGTGTCGATCACCTGCTTCCACTGGTCGGGGGTCATCTTGTGGAACGGCGCGTCGCGGGTGATGCCCGCGTTCGCCACCACCACCGAGATCGGGCCGAGATCGGCCTCGACCTGCGCGATCCCGGCCTTGGAGGCGTCATAGTCCGCGACGTTCCACTTGTAGGTCTTGATCCCGGTTTCGGCAGTAAAGGCGGCCGCCGCTTCGTCATTACCGGCATAGTTGGCGGCGACGGTGTATCCCGCAGCTTTCAGGGCCGTGGAAATGGCCGCGCCGATGCCGCGCGAACCCCCGGTGACCAAAGCGATTTTCGACATGTTTCCTCCTCCAGAAGGGTGTTTCTTGAAACCTTGTTATCGCTAATGCTGCGGGCGCGCAAGAATGTTGCGCGCCCGTTTTCGCTAACGCAGAAAGATTTCGCGGGCGATTACCGCTCGAGGCACATGGCCACGCCCATGCCGCCGCCGATGCACAGCGTGGCAAGGCCCTTCTTGGCGTCGCGGCGGTTCATCTCGAACAGCAGCGTGTTCAGGATGCGCGCGCCCGAGGCGCCGATCGGATGGCCGATGGCGATGGCGCCGCCGTTGACGTTCACCAGCTCGGGGTTCCATCCCATGTCCTTGTTCACCGCGCAGGCCTGCGCCGCGAAAGCCTCGTTGGCTTCGACAAGGTCAAGGTCAGCGGCGTTCCAGCCGGCCTTTTGCAGCGCCTTGCGGCTGGCGTGGATCGGGCCGACGCCCATGATCGCCGGGTCCAACCCGGCGGTCGCGTAGGACGCGATGCGGGCCAGAATCTTCAGGCCGCGCTTGTTGGCCTCTGCCTCGGTCATCAGCAGCACCGCAGCGGCGCCATCGTTCAGGCCGCTGGCGTTGGCCGCCGTCACCGAGCCGTCCTTGGTGAAGGCCGGGCGCAGCTTGGACATGCTTTCCAGCGTGGCGCCCTGACGGATGTATTCATCCTGGTTCACCACCACATCGCCCTTGCGGGTTTTCAGCGTGACGCCCACGATTTCGTCCGCGAACTTGCCCGCCTTCTGCGCGGCTTCGGCCTTGTGCTGGCTGGCCAGCGCAAAGGCGTCCTGCTGCTCGCGGCTGATCTGCCACTGCTGCGCCACGTTTTCCGCCGTCTGGCCCATGTGGTAGCCATTGAACGCATCCCACAGACCGTCGCGGATCATGCTGT
>JAUXPG010000327.1 GCA_030683915.1 Gemmobacter sp. | reverse complement strand
GGTCGCGGCCCAGCATGGCCAGAACCGCATCCTCGGCGAACAGCGCGAGGAACCCGTCGTGATCATAGGCATCCAGCCGGTTGGCATATTCGTGCACCAACCGTTCGCAATCACGTTCAGCGGCGATCCGAGTCAGCAGGTCCATGGCGCCCCCCCCCGTTGGAAAAAACGGCCCCCAAAAAGGGGGCCGATGGTTTGTTCAGCGACCAACCCACTTGGGCTCGCGCTTTTCGAGGAAGGCAGTCACGCCCTCTTTCGCGTCGTCCGACTGGTGCACCACGTTGCAGGCCAGCGTTTCGAGCGTGATCAGGCTGTCGGTGTCGGCGTCCATGCCGCGGTTCACCGCCATCTTGGTGATCCACATGCAGAATGGCGACTTGTCGATCAGCGGGGCGCAGAAGTCTTCGATCAGCTTGTCGAAATCCTCGGGCGCGGACACGTCATTGACCAGACCCCATTCCTTGCACTCGGTCCCCGAGAGCAGTTTTCCGGTCAGCATCAGTTCCTTGGACCGGCGCATGCCGATATAGCGCGGCAGGCGATAGATCGGGCCAGCCCCGCCGAACAGCGCGCGGCGCATGTGGAAATCGCCGATTTTCGCGGTGGTGGTGGCCAGCGCGAAGTCGCACGAGATCATGAGTTCGAACCCGCCAGCAACCGCATAACCTTCCACCGCAGCGATGGTCGGCTTCTTCATGTTGAAGAAGTGGTCATAGGTCTTGGCCGACTTCTGCGCGAGATCGAGCGAGCCGACGGTCGTTTGCAGATGCGGGCCGACGAGTTGCCCAAGGTCCGCGCCCGCGCAGAAGGTGTTGCCGCGGCCACGGAACACCACGGCGCGCACGGTTTCGTCGGCCTCGGCCTTGCGGGCAAATTCGCCAAGAAGGTCCAGAACACGCGGGCTGACGCAGTTCTTGACCTCGGGCCGGTTGATCCAGATCGTCGCGATCGGGCCCTTCACTTCGTATTCGACGACATCCCTGTCGCTCATGGCAAGTCTCCTTGGTCGGGGGCCGATGCCCGCTGCTGATTGGATCGCCGGTCGCATCAGAATAACCGACTGACCAGTCGGCTTACAGAAATCAGCAAAGCGGTGCGGCTGTCAAGCCGATTCCACAGGTTCTTCAATTTTACCGACCATCTAGTCGGTCTATTATTGATTTGCCGAGCGGTCCCGGCTAAGTCTCGATCAGACCAAAGCAGGATCGCACCATGTCATGGACGCAAGAAAAAACCGATGGCCTGGACGTGTGGATGGCAGCCCATGTGCCGGGATACGTCGGACCGCTGCGGGTCGAGCAGCTGGCGGGCGGGCAGTCAAACCCGACCTTCCGGCTGACCACGCCTGAGCACGCGTATGTCTTGCGACGCAAGCCTTCCGGCCCGGTCTTGCCGTCGGCACATGCTGTGGACCGGGAGTTCCGGGTCATGCAGGCCCTCGCGGGGAGTGATGTGCCGGTCCCGCCCGTACTGGCGCTGTGCGATGATCCGTCGGTCGTGGGGTCGATGTTCTATGTTATGGGTTTCGTGCCGGGCAGGGTGGTACATGACCCGCGCATGCCCGGCTTCAGCCCGGCTGACCGTGCCTTGGTATTTGACGATCTGAATCGTGTGATGGCCGCGCTGCACCGCATTGACCCCGCTGAAGTAGGGCTAGGCGATTATGGCCGTCCCGGCGCCTATGCCGCGCGTCAGATCGCCCGCTGGACAAAACAATATCGCGCGTCGCAAATCCACCCCATCCCTGCGATGGAGTCATTGATCGAATGGCTGCCCCGCCACGCGCCCGAAGGTAACGAAACCCGGCTGGTGCATGGCGATTACCGGCTGGACAACGTGATCCTGCACCCGACCGAACCGCGCATCCTGGCCGTGCTGGACTGGGAACTGTCAACCTTGGGATGCCCGCTGACTGATTTTGCCAACCACATGATGACTTGGCACGTGGCGCCCGACCTGTTCCGCGGATTGGCGGGCGAAGATCTGGGCGCCCTCGGCATTCCCTTGGAAACCGAGTATCGCGCTCGATGGCTGGCGCGCACCGGGCACCCTGAGCCGGAAAACTGGAACTTCTATCTTGCGTTGGCCCTGTTTCGCATGGCAGCGATCCTGCAAGGCATCGCCCGCCGCGCCCTTGACGGCACCGCCGCAGATGCGGACGCAAAAGCGGTGGGGGCCAAGGCGGCCCCGATGGCCGAACTCGGCTGGCATATCGCACAATCATCCTGACCAGAACGGAGCACCGCCATGGATTTCGCCATCCCCCCCCGCGTCGAGGATTTCCGCGCGCGTCTCGCCCGGTTCGTCGAAACCGGGGTGATCCCGGTCGAGCAGGATCGCACCAACTGGGATGATCACGACAACATTCGGTTGGACGCGCTGGAGGTGCTACGCGACCGCGCCCGGGCCGAAGGGCTCTGGTGCCTGCAACTGCGCCCCGAAACCGGCGGGCAGGGGCTGAGCAAGACCGGCATGGCGGTGTGTTATGAAGAGATGAACCGCTCCATCTTTGGCCCGGTGGTGTTCAACTCCGCCGCGCCTGATGATGGAAACATGATGGTGCTGGAACAGGCAGGCACACCGGCGCAAAAGGACCGCTGGCTCGCGCCCATCGTGCGCGGAGACGTGCGGTCGGCCTTTGTGATGACCGAACCGCACCCGGGCGGCGGATCGGACCCCGGCATGATGCTGACCACGGCCACGCGCAAGGGTGACAAGTACGTCATCCAGGGCCGCAAATGGTTCATCACCGGCGCGGCCGAGTCGCAGCATTTCATCTTGATCGCCCGCACTTCGGACGACCCGCGGCGGGGGCTCTCGGCCTTTCTGTTCGACCGTGACCAACCGGGCTGGCGCATCGATCGGCGCATCCCGATCATGGGGCCGGAGGAACACGGCGGCCACTGCGAACTGGTGTTCGAGGGGCTGGAGATTCCGGCGGAAAACATGTTGTTGGGCGAAGGGGACGGGTTGAAGCTGACACAGATGCGGCTTGGCCCGGCGCGTCTGACCCATTGCATGCGCTGGCTGGGCCTGTCCAAGCGCTGCGTGGAAATCGCCCAGACCTACGCGGCGGAACGCTTTGCCTTTGGCCAACGGCTGTCCAACCGCGAAAGCATCCAGATGATGCTGGGGGATCTCGCGATGCAGATCGAGGTCGGGCGGCTTTTGGTGATGAAGGCGGCGTGGGAACTGGACCGCGGCGGGTATGCCCGCAAAGAGGTGTCGATGGCCAAGGTGCATGTCGCCAACCTGCTGCACAAGGCGGCGGACGTGGCCATCCAGATCAACGGCGCACGGGGCTATTCGCGTGATACGGTACTGGAATGGATCTATCGTTACGCCCGGCAGGCGCGGCTGGTGGATGGGGCCGATGCCGTGCACATGATGGTTCTGGACCGGACGCTGGCCAAGGAAGGGCGCGCGTTCTGGCACTGGCCGGTGGCGGAATAGGGGGGGCGATGCGCCCGGCCGCAAGCCTTCTGACCGACGGGCCGCACCCTGCGCGTGGGGTTAACTGCGCGCTCGTCGGACTTCGGATTGATGCAGGCGACGCCGGTTGCCCCCGTTATAACCCCAGGGCCGCGCGGGCGATAAGGCCAAGCTGAATTTCGCTGGTGCCGCCGAACACCGACCATGCCCGGCTGTTGAGATACCGCGCCGCCGGGATGCGCTCTGGCCCATGCGCGGGCAGGGCCAGCCCCGCCAGTCCGAGCATCTCGGAGCCGAACTGTTCAAGATCCTGCCGGATTTCCGAGGCGATCAACTTCGTCGCCAAGCTGATCGGGCCGGGGGTCTGGCCAGCTGTCATCGCGGCAACAATCCGCAGTTCGGTGACCTCAAGCGCCATCGCCTGAACCTCGATCCGCGCCAACCGCTCGCGAAAGCGGGGGGCGGTTGCGATGGGCAGTTCCTCGAATGCCGCACGCAGCCGGGCAGCCTCCGCCACCAGCGCGGGGCCATAGGTGCTGCCGCCGCGTTCGTTGTCCAGAAGGAATTTGGCGATGGACCAGCCCTGACCTTCCGCGCCCACCAGATTGGTGGCCGGAACGCGGACATTGTCCAAGAATACCTCATTCACCTCGTGGTCGCCCGAGGCCGACAGGATTGGTCGCACGGTGATGCCGGGGGCCGCCATGTCGATCAGCAGGAAACTGATGCCGCGCTGGGGTTTCACCGTCGGGTCGGTGCGCACCAGCGCGAACATGTGGGTGGCGTGATGGGCAAAGGTCGTCCAGATCTTGTGGCCGGTGACGATGTAATCGCCGCTGTCATCACGCACCGCGCGGGTGCGCAGGCTGGCAAGATCCGACCCCGATCCGGGTTCGGAAAAGCCCTGCGCCCAGAACTCGGTGCCCCGACGCAGCGGTGGCAACCAGCGCGCCTTTTGCGCAGGTGTTCCAAAGGTATAGATCACAGGACCAACCAGCTTCAGCCCCATCCCCGGCAGGGTGGGCGCGCCGGCGCGCGCCTGCTCTTGATCGAAGATGAACCTTTGCAATGGCGTCCAACCAAGCCCGCCCACCTCTGCAGGCCAATGCGGCACCAGCCAGCCACGGTCGTCCAGAACGCGCTGCCAATCCAGAACTTCGGGTGGTTCGGAAAACACACCGGACGTGCGCGCGGCAAGGTCGCGCATCGCAGGCGTCAAGGCCGTTTCCAGAAAGGCGCGCACT
>JAUXPG010000022.1 GCA_030683915.1 Gemmobacter sp. | reverse complement strand
GCCATGCCGGCGCCGACGATATGAAGAGTGCGTGTCATGCCGCGGACATAGCCCGCGCGCGGACCAAAGAAAAGTCAGCGCGCGCAGAACGCCTCGGCCATGTCGCCAAAGGCGCGGTAGCGGGCCCAGAATTCGTTGTCGCTTGCAGACTTCGACATGCGGACCTGCTGGGCCTGATCGGGCTCGGCAAAGAACCGGGCGGCGCGGCGCTGTTCGGCGCGGTCCAGCGACCGGTCGGCCGCCTGCTGGATGCAGGCGCACATCGCGCGGTCCCCTTTGGACCGGGCGGATGCGTTGCAGGCGGATTCGATCGGCCCCGCAAGGGCGGTTGTGCTGGTAGCCAGCATCAGGCCAAGGGCAATAAGGGGTGTGCGCATGCTCTGCCTCATGGGTTGCGGGGTCTGGCGCCCCGTGTCTGTTTCGTTGGTTTAGCGGATTTTCCGTTGTTTTTCAACAAGACGCCGAAGTCCGCCAAACCAACCACACCGGGTAGTGCCGTCATCGTGAACCGCAAGATGGCGTGGTCACAGCCGTGCGTCCACTGATTCCCTGTCACCTGTCGGGGGCCTGCGCGCCAATCCGCCGCAGGTCACAGAATCGTTGACCGACGGATGGCTTGCCGCTATGAATTGAACATTCGTTCATTTAACGGCAAGGGGGACGGCCCGATGTTCACCGCATCCATGCGTTTTGATCTGGGCGAGGATGTCGATGCCTTGCGCGACATGGTCCACACTTGGGCGCAAAAGCGCCTGACGCCCCTTGCCGCGCAGGTGGACCGCGACAACATTTTTCCGCCCGAGCTGTGGCGCGAGATGGGCGACCTTGGCCTGCTGGGCATCACGGTGCCAGAGGCCTTTGGCGGGGCGGGCATGGGTTATCTTGCGCATGTCGTCGCAACCGAGGAAATCGCCCGCGTCTCGGCCAGCATCAGCCTGTCCTATGGCGCGCATTCCAACCTTTGCGTCAATCAGATCAAGCTGAACGGGACCGAGGCGCAGAAACGCAAGTATCTGCCGGGATTGATTTCGGGCGAACACGTCGGCGCGCTGGCGATGTCGGAACCCGGGGCCGGGTCTGATGTGGTGTCGATGAAACTGCGCGCCGACAAGCGCAACGGATATTACGTTCTGAACGGAACGAAATACTGGATCACCAATGGACCCGATGCCGACACGCTGGTGGTTTATGCCAAAACCGACCCCGATGCCGGGTCCAAGGGCATGACGGCCTTCATCGTGGAAAAGTCGATGAAGGGGTTCAGCACGTCGCAGCATTTCGACAAGCTGGGCATGCGCGGGTCGAACACCGCGCAACTGTTCTTTGACGACTGCGAAGTGCCGTTTGAAAACGTGCTGGGCGCCGAGGGGAAAGGCGTGCGCGTGCTGATGTCGGGGCTGGATTATGAGCGTGTGGTGCTGTCAGGCATCGGAACCGGCATCATGGCCGCCTGTCTGGATGAGGTGATGCCTTATGTGAAGGAACGCCACCAGTTCGGCCAGCCGATCGGGAATTTCCAGCTGATGCAGGGCAAGATCGCGGACATGTATGTCGCGCTCAACACCGCGCGCGCCTATGTCTACGAGGTGGCGCGCGCCTGTGACCGGGGCACGGTCACGCGGCAGGATGCGGCGGGCGCGGTGCTTTACGCCTCGGAACAGGCGATGGTGCAGGCGCATCAGGCGGTGCAGGCGCTGGGCGGGGCAGGGTTCCTGAACGACTCGGTTGTCAGCCGGCTTTTCCGGGACGCGAAACTGATGGAGATCGGCGCAGGAACCAGCGAAATCCGCCGCATGCTGATCGGGCGGGAACTGATGGGGGCGATGTGATCCACGCAGCCGCCCTGCTGCTTGCGCTGGCCGGGCCCGGCTGGGCCGAAGGGGCGGCTGCGCGGATGGACCCGTGCCTGCGCGAAACCGATGCCGAATTTCGCCGCTCGGCCGCGCTGGACCTTGCCGACCGCTGGGCCCGGCTGGAGGTTCTGGCGGCCGGCGAGTCGCGCTGTCTGGTCGCGGTCACCACCGCTTGCACCAAGCGCGGTGGTGGGGCGGCCTGTTTTGACGATATGCTGGCCTGGGCCGCGCCCGCGCGCCGCGCTGCGGTGCTTCATTTGCCCGAGGCAATGGGCTTTGGCCCGCCGACGCTGATCGCTGGTTACGCCCAGTGGCGCGAACAGGCGCTGGCGGCGCTGGACCACCCCACGTTTGCCGGTTACCCCTTGGCTGCCGATGCCCCGCCCGCGGCCTGCGCGGCGCTGGAGGCCGGCACCGGCTTTCTTCGGGCCCGCGACTGGGCCCGCATGATCGCCGTGATCGACGAGGTGGCCCGATGACCGGGCGGGGCGCCCGGACGTGTGCGGTCCAAGGCATCGGACAGCACCTGCACCACGATAACCGCCGACCACCAAAGGGCGGCTTCAGAAGGCGCGCGCAATGAAACTGACATCCAGGGCCCTGCCCAGTTCCGAAACCTTCCGCGCCAACCGTGCCGCGCATCTGGCACTGCTGGAGCCCGTGGCCCAGGCGGCGGCGCAGGCGGCGGCGGGGGGCGGTGAAAAGGCCCGCGCCCGCCATATCGCCCGCGGCAAGATGGCGCCGCGTGACCGGGTGGCCAACCTGCTTGATCCCGCATCCCCGTTTCTGGAAATCGGCGCGACGGCGGCGCATGGGCTTTACGGCGGCGATGCGCCCAGCGCGGGGGTTATCGCGGGCATCGGGCGTGTGATGGGACAAGAGGTGATGGTGGTGTGCAACGATGCCACCGTCAAAGGCGGCACCTATTACCCGATGACGGTCAAGAAACACCTGCGCGCGCAAGAGATCGCCGAGGAATGCCATCTGCCTTGCGTCTATCTGGTGGACAGTGGCGGCGCCAACCTGCCCAATCAAGATGAGGTGTTCCCCGACCGCGACCATTTCGGCCGCATTTTTTACAATCAGGCCCGCATGTCGGCCAAGGGCATCCCGCAGATCGCTGTCGTGATGGGGTCTTGCACCGCCGGGGGCGCCTATGTGCCCGCGATGTCGGATGTCACCATCATCGTGCGCGATCAGGGCACGATCTTTCTGGCCGGCCCGCCGCTGGTCAAGGCCGCCACCGGCGAGGTGGTGACTGCCGAGGATCTGGGCGGCGGCGATGTGCATACCCGGTTGTCGGGCGTCGCGGACTATCTGGCCGAGGATGACGCCCACGCGCTGGCGCTGGCCCGGCGGGCGGTCGGCAGCCTCAACCGGGCGAAACCCGCCACCGTGCAGTGGCAGGCGCCCGAAGCCCCGGCGCTTGACCCCGAAGATATCCTTGGCGTGGTCCCCGCCGACCTTCGCACCCCCTACGACATCCGCGAGGTGATCGCGCGTGTGGTGGACGGCAGCCGGTTTGACGAATTCAAGGCCCGGTTCGGGGAAACGCTGGTGACAGGCTTTGCGCATGTCATGGGTTGCCCGGTCGGGATCATCGCCAACAACGGGGTGCTGTTTTCCGAAGCCGCCGTGAAGGGCGCGCATTTCGTGGAGCTTTGCAGCCAGCGCGGCATCCCGCTGGTGTTCTTGCAAAACATCACGGGCTTCATGGTGGGCCGCGCCTATGAAAACGAGGGCATCGCGCGCCACGGGGCCAAGATGGTGACGGCGGTTGCCACCACCTCGGTGCCCAAGATCACCATGCTGGTGGGTGGGTCCTTCGGGGCGGGCAACTATGGCATGGCCGGACGGGCCTATTCGCCGCGG
>JAUXPG010000499.1 GCA_030683915.1 Gemmobacter sp. | reverse complement strand
CCTTCTGCATCGCCGCCTCGATCTCGGACGCGCTCAGCCGGAAACTGGCCGGGGCATAGCCGTCGAACTTCTGGCTCAGCTCCCGCACCGCCGCATCGCCCCGCAAGGTGATATCAGACAGCACCGCCTCAACCGCCGCCCGGACCTGCGCATCATCCTCCGCACGGTCCGATTCCGGCTTGCCCCTCTTGAGATGCGTGATCGTCATCCTCGATCCTTTCCTGGCGTCAATCGGTCGGGGCGGGTCATGCCGACACCCGCTCACCGCTCGCGGTGTCGAATAGATGGCAGATGGCCGGGCTGATGCTTGCCTCGACCCGCTGGCCGATATCGGCGCGGAAATCCTTCGCGGTCTTGACCGACACCAGCGCCCCGGCGATCCGCCAGGTGATCATCGACGCCTCGCCCAGCAGTTCCAGCGAATAAACCGGCGCGGCCAGATGACCACCTTCGGGGACAATGGCCGCATCCTCGGCGCGGAACCCCAGCGTTACCGGACCGCTGCGCGCTGTGGACAGACCCGCGATGCGGATGCCTGGGGCCTCGAACACACCGCCCGAGACCGACCCTTCGATAAGGTTCATCGCCGGGCTGCCGATGAAGCCGGCAACAAAGGTGTTGGCCGGGTGGTCATAAATCTCGGTCGGGGTCCCGACCTGCTGGATGACGCCCTTGTTCATCACCACCACCCGGTCGGCCAGCGTCATCGCCTCGATCTGGTCATGGGTGACATAAACGGTGGTGGTTTTCAGCGTGTGCTGCAGGTTCTTGATCTGCGCCCGCGTCGACACCCGCAACTTCGCGTCAAGGTTCGACAACGGTTCGTCCATCAGGAACACGGTGGGCTGGCGCACGATGGCACGCCCCAGCGCGACCCGTTGCCGCTGCCCGCCGGACAGTTCCGCAGGGCGGCGTTGCAGGAAATCGGTCAGTTCCACCATTCGCGCCGCGGTCATCACCCGTTCATGGTGCTGATCCTTCGGCACCTTGCGTACGCGCAACGGGAACCGGATGTTTTCATAGACCGAAAGGTTCGGGTACAGTCCATAGCTTTGGAACACCATCGAGATGTCGCGGTCCTTGGGCTCCAGATTGTTCACCATCCGGTCACCCAGCCAGATTTCGCCTTCGGTGACATCCTCCAGCCCGGCGATCATCCGCATGGTCGTCGTTTTGCCGCAGCCTGAGGGGCCAAGCAGCACGAGGAACTCGCGGTCCGCGATATCGAGATTGAAGTTGTCCACCGCGACATAGCTGCCCCAGCGCTTGGATACGTTCTTCAGCCGCAACTGCGCCATCTCGGCCCCCTTATCCCTTGACCGCGCCGGCGGTCAGGCCGCTGACGATCTGGCGTTGAAAGAACAGCACCAGCACGAACAGCGGTGCAATGGCCGATACCACGGCGGCAACGGCATACATCACCTTGCCCTCGGCCTGCGTGGACCCGAGGAACGACGCGATCTTGGGCACCATGGTCTGGTTGTCCTGACTGAGCAGCATCGAGGTGACGGTGAAATCGTTGTAGGCCAGCAGGAAACTGAACAGCCCCGTCGTCACCACCCCCGGCCACATCACCGGAATCACGACCAACCGGAAGGCCTGGAACCGGGTGCAGCCGTCAACCATCGCGCTTTCGTCCAGATCCTTCGGGATCGACAGGAAAAAGCTGTGGAGCATCCACAGGGTGAATGGCTGGTTGATGGCCACCAACACGATGATTGTGGTGGGCAGGAACCCCCAGATGTTCAGCTGAAAGAACGGCAGCAGATAGCCCGACACCAGCGTGACATGCGGCATGGCCCGGAACACCAGCGCCACCAGCAAGATCCAGAAGGCATAGCGAAACCCCGACCGCGCCAGCGCATAGCCCCCCAGCGTGCCCAGTGTCAGCGAAATCACCACCACCGATACGGTGATGATCGCGGTGTTGACCACCGATTTCCAGAACCCCTGTTCAATCCAGGACCCGTGATAGGCCGCGCCGGTGAACTGCCCGCCCGTCTGAAGTTCGGTCTTGGGCCCGGTCAGCGCGTTCATCCAGTTGGAATAGGAAAAGAAATCGGCCTCGACCTTGAACGACCCCCAGACCGTCCAGACAAAAGGAAATGCCGCAAGGATCAGCCAGAACAGAACAAACCCGGCCGAAACAAGCGTCAGCGGCAAGGACAGGCGATGCGCACGGTTGGTCATGGCGTCCTCGGCTCAGGTCTTGCGGTTGAAGTTGCGCCAATTGCGGATCAGCACCGGCGTCAGAAGAATCACCACGCCGATGATCGTCAGCATCGATGTGGCGGCGGCCGACCCGAACAAGGGCGCGTCCCCCGCCCGCAGGTCGCTGTAGATGAGGTAGCTGAGCGACGTGGCGTTGGCCGCCGCGCTAAAGCCGACGATGGGTTCAAACACCCGGAAATTGTCCATCAGCTGCATCAGGGCGACAAAGGTGACCAACGGCATCAGGTGCGGCAGCACGACATAGCGCACCCGCTGCCAACGCGAGGCACCGTCGATCATCGCGGATTCCAGCGTGTCCTTCGGCACCGTCTGCAACCCGGCATAGAACACGATGAAGCTGAACGGCGCCGAGTGCCAGACGCCATAGACGAACAACACCACCCATGTCAGCGCAGGTGACGCCTTGAGCGACAGTTGCGGATCGTTGAACACCAGTTGCAGCGTCGCCCCGATCACACCGCGCGCGTCGATCATCCAAAACAGCACCAGCGCACCGATCAGCGGTGTCACGATCATTGGCAACAGCGACAGAAAGATCACCGGCCCCTTGATCAGCGGTGGAATGGCATTGACCGCCAGCGCGATGAAGAAGCCGAACACGATGACCAACGGCGTCACGATGAAGGTAAAGGCCAGCGTAAAGGCCAGCGCCTTGTAGAATGGCAGGTTGAGGATGGACTTGGCCGCCGTCGTCCAGTCGGGGCTGGAAGCCCAGATCATGGCCAGATCGTCAAACGCCAGGTGGCCCGAGTTGGTATAGGTTCCAAGGCCGTTGAACTGCCCCATGGGGCTTTCGCGCTGCAACTCCGCCATCGCTTCGGTGTCGACGCGGGTTTCCACCGAACAGCCGAAGGGGCCACAGGTTTCTACCTCTACGGTCACGCGCGGGTGGCTGACAAACAGCGACTGATAGGCCACCGACAGGATCGGCAACGCGATGAAGATGAACATCGCCGCCAGCGAAGGCAGGATGAAGGCAAGAAAGGTGCGGTGCGGCATCTTGCAATCCCGTTACAGTCGGCCAGCGGATCGGATGATGCAGGGCGGGGCGCGGGACGGCGCAAGGCCATCCCGCGCGAAGCGGCTTACTTGAGGAAGCCGTTTTCCTTGGCCGCCGTGGTATAGGCCGCCGTCGCATCGGCCAGCGCCTGTTCGGCGCTTTCCTTGCCTTGCAGGAACTCGGAGATGTTGTCGCCCAGTGCCGTGTGCAGCAGGCCCATATGAGCCAGCATCGGGAACGGCTTGGCCTTGTTGGCGATGGTTTCGAACACGCCCACCGCAGCCGGGGTCGGCTTGTAACCCGAAATCAGCCACACTGCGGCGGACCCGTGGTCCACAGCCGTTTGCGGCGCGGTACCATTCATCATGGCGCGGAAGCTGGCTTCGGCATCCTCGTCGCTGATGTTCTTGGCAATGGTGAAGCCATCCCACCACAGCGTCGTGGCCGGAGTCGAACCGCCGCCCACCATCGGCGCCGAGGCAAAGGCGGTTGCCTTGGCGATTTCCGGAACCGGGCTGTCAGCGGCGATATAGGCACCCGCGCGCGAACCCCAGCCGTTGATGATGGCGATTTCGCCCGCTTCCCAGATCGGCTTGATGGCGTTGGTGTTGTAGGTCACGTAATCCGGGCTCATGTAGCCCGTCAGCGCCTTGAGCATCTCCAGCGTCTTGACGCCGTTTTCGTTGTTGATCGACGCCTCGGCAGTGCCCGCTTTGAACAGGTCGCCACCATAACCCATGTACATGTTCACGAATTCCTGGGCCAGATCCCAGCCCGGCTTCATGTTCAGCGCCAGCGGGTTTTTCAGGATGCCCTTGTCACGCAGCACCTTGGCGGCTTCCAGAACCTCCTCATAGGTCTTGGGCGGCGCGATGCCGGCCTGTTCCAGCAGGTCCTTGCGGTAATACATGTGCTGGGTGTTGGCCATGAAGGCAATCGCCATCACCTTGCCATCGATCTTGACCAACTGGGTCTCGTTCAGCTGTTGGCCGAATTTGGCGACCAGATCATCCAGCGGGCGGATCAGCCCTCCGTTCAGCAGCGGCACGATCGAGTTGTTCGCCACCACGGCAACCGTATAGGTCGCCGGATTGGCGGTCAGCGCCGGAATCTGGATGTTCTTGTGTTCGGTGGTCTGGTTCTTGGTTACCGTGACGGTGCCACTGGCGCATTTTTCCGCACCGGCGGCGACGATATGCAGCGCCTCGAAGTCGTTGGACAGAATCCGCACCGACCCCTTTGCGATGCCGCAATCCGCAAGCGCCAGCCCCGCCGAGGCGACAAACGCGCCCGCCGCAACCGTTGCCATGAGAAACTTCTTCATTTCCATCTCCTGTTGGAAGGTGTCGCCCTTTTTGCGGGCGTTTACGGACGTTGGTCCGGCTGGTTGCGTTTCCGACCCGTCACGCGCCGGGTCCTGGCCATCCGTCCCAGCAGGCGGGGCTGCGGCCATGGGTCACAGTAACGACCGTTGAATGCGCTTGCAACGCATTTTTGCATAGGATTGCAATATCGGCCCGAGTCGTGTTTCATGCCCGAAATCCCCAACGAGGTCGCCGCCAGATGGACAGCCCGCACCTGCGCAACAAACGCTCCATTGCCCGATTGCTGGGCGAACTTGCCGAAGGCGGGCCTTCGGGTCGGCAGGCGCGGCTCGAATCGCTTTATGCACCGGGGGCCCAGTGGCGCGGGTCGCATCCGATCAACGAACTGTCAGGGGCCGAGGCCATCGGGGCGCAGGTCTGGGGCCCGCTGCACCACGCCTTTCCCGATCTGGAACGGCGCGACCTGATTCTGACCGGCGGCAGTTACCAGGGGCGCGACTATGTGGCGACGGTGGGCCACTACCTTGGCACCTTCCGCAACGACTGGCTGACAATTCCCGCCACCGGCCGCCCGGTTTTCCTGCGCTATGGCGAAGTGCATCAGGTGGTTGATGGCCGCATCGTGCAAAG
>JAUXPG010000498.1 GCA_030683915.1 Gemmobacter sp. | reverse complement strand
ACCCCCACCAGCGGTCCCAACGTCCAGGCCAACCCGGAATAGAACATCCGCAGCGATTCGTTGCGCCCGAGGTCGGGTTTGGCCACATAATCCAGCACATAGGCGCTCAGGCAGACAAAGCACGTCACCGTGCCCAGCGCGGTGCAGGCCACCGCCACCGGCATCAGCGCGCCACCCACCACACCGGCGACATGGCCGGTCAGATAAAACCCGATGCCAAGCGTATAGGTCCAGCGGCGCGGCAGATGCGTGGTCAGCCATGGCACCATGAGCCCACCGCAAAGCGACAGGAACCCGATGGCGAAATACAGCCCCGACACCGTGTCGGCGTTGCGAAACGCCGCATACATTTCCAGAGGCAGCACCGAGGTCAGCGTCGCGCGGACCCCGGCCTCCAGCCCGCCCAGCAGGGCAAAGGTGCGCACGCCGGGGGCAGGGGCCTTGCGCGGCCAGTCGGGCAGGATACGATCAGGCATAGGCTCCTCTTGCCGCCATCAAGGGCCAGCGGCGGCCGGTCGTCTGTTCCCCGCGCGACATGGCGGCGTCGCGGTCAGACCTGCCCACGGGCCAACAGGTCCACCAGCCGCGCGCGCGCTTCTGGCAGCGGGCGGGCGCCCGCGTCGGCACCCAAGGCCCGGTGCAGGAAATGCCGCGTCAGGTCAAGGCCCTGCACCAGCCCCGCCGCATCGGCGGGCCCGCCCGCCAGCAGCGGGGGCAACGGCAGCAGCCGGTCCTCCCACCCGTGCGCGGCCTGGGCCGTCACCGCGCGCCCGGTGCGCGGGCTGACCCACACCAACCCCGTGCGCGCCCCGGTCACGGCACAGGTCCCAAGGTCCAGCCCAAAGCCCAGATCGGCCAGCAGGCCCAGTTCCCAGTGCAGATACAGCACCGGCCAGTCCGGCACCGTCCCCAGCGCTTCGACCAGTGTCAGGGTGGCGGCGTGCAGCGCAGGGTGCGGGTCACGCTCGGGCAGGGCGCGCGCGATCATGGCGCAGACCGCCGACATCCCCGCCAGCGCCAGCCGGTCGCCCAGCAGGGCCGCCGCCCGCGCCCGCACGGGTTCCACGGTGAAATGCCCCAACTGGTCATCCAGCCGTGCCCGCCACGCCACGGCGACCGTGTTGCCCGGCATCAGGACCGGCGCCATCCGCCGCCCCGTACCGCCCCGCACCACCCCGGCGTGGCGCCCCTGCGCGGCGGTGAACACCTCGACAATCGCCGAGCTTTCGCCATGCGCGCGTACCGAAAGCACCAACCCTTCGCCTGTCCATTCCATCGCGCCAGAATGCCGCACCCCCGAAGGCGCCACAAGCCGCCATCGGCGGCGACGGAACGCCCGCGCCGCCGCGTTCCACCCCCAAACGCACCAGGAGCCGCACATGAGCACCCCCGCCTATTCCCGCCTGCAAATCCGTCTGCACTGGCTGACCGCAGCACTGATCGTCGCGCAATTCGTGTTTCACGAACGCATCGCAACAGCGTGGGACGCGCTGGAAGACGGGCTTGCGCCCGCCTTTGATCCGCTGGTGCTGGCGCATGTTCTGGGCGGCGGCGCCGTGCTGGCGCTGGCGGTCTGGCGCCTGGGTCTGCGGGCGCGCCACGGTGTTCCCCCCGCGCAAGGCAGTGCGCTTGCGGTGCGGGCGGCGCATTGGGGCCATCTGGCCCTTTACGGCGTGATCATCGCGCTCGGCCTGTCCGGGGCGGCGGCATGGTTCGGCGGGATCGGCGCCGCAGCCGAACTGCACGAGGCGTTGAAACCCGTGCTGGCCCTGCTGGTCGCGGGCCATGTCGCCGCTGCGGTCTGGCACCATGTCGCGCTCAAGGATGGCACGCTGAGCCGCATGCGGTAAGGCGCGCGCGCGCCCCCGTTTCGCTCTGATCCAAATATCCCGGGTCCGGGCAGCGCCCGGGGCCTGCAACGGGCGCGCGGGCGGGTCAGTTGCCTGACGGCGCGGCGGCTGCCCCTGCAGGGGCAGGGGCGGTCAGCAAGCCGTTGGTCCAGACCCCCCGCGCCTCTTGCCCGCCGGCATAGCGGGCCACGCCGGTGCCATGCGGGCGGCCATCGACGAAATCGCCCTCATAGACATCCCCCGACGGCCAGCGCGCCACCCCGGTGCCCGTGGCAACCCCGGCAGCAAAGGTGCCTTCGTAGCGGTAGCCGTCGGGCCAGACCAGCACGCCCTGACCCTCGCGCAGGTCGGCACGGAACGGACCCTCATAGCGGCTGCCATCGGCATAGACCGCAACGCCCATGCCTTCGCGCCGCCCTTCGACCCATGTGCCCTCATAGCGGTAGCCATCGGGGCGCGACAGCACGCCGGTGCCGTGGCGCTGCCCGGCGCGGAAATCGCCCTCATAGACCGATCCGTCAGTCAGGTCCGACCGGCCTTGCCCCTCGATCGCGCCTTCGACCCAGTCACCGTCATAGCGCGTGCCGTCGGGCCAGACCATGCGGCCCTTGCCCTGTGGCTGGTCATTGGCAAAGCTGCCCTCATAGACCGCGCCGTCCGGGTGGGTCTTGCGGCCTTGCCCGGCAATCCGGCCCTCCTGCCAGTCGCCTTCATAGATCATCCCGGCCGGGGTTTCGAACCGGCCCTTGCCATGGCGGCGGTCGCGGTCGAAATCGCCCTCATAGCGGCTGCCGTCGGCATAGCTGACGGTGCCCCTGCCGCTGCGAAGCCCGGCGACGAACCCGCCTTCATAGACATCGCCGTTGGGCTGGCTCAGCTTGCCCTGACCGTGCATCTGGCCATCGACCCAGGCGCCGACATAGGTCAGCCCGTCTGGCATCACCAGCGTGCCGATGCCTTCGCGGTTGCCGTCGACCACTGCGCCATCATACCGCGCGCCGTTGGGATAGGTGATGACCGCCTGTCCGGTCTTGCGCCCGTCCAGCCAGTCGCCCTCATAGCGATAGCCCGAAGGTTCCTCGACCACGCCCTTGCCCTGTGCCAGCCCGTTGACCACCGGCCCGGTATGCACCGCCCCGTTCGGATAGGTCGTCACGCCGATGCCGGTGCGCTGGCCGCCGGTCCATTCGCCGTCATAGCTGCCGCCATCGGAAAAGGTGATCTTGCCGCGCCCTTCGGGTTTGCCCGCGTCAAAGGCGCCCTCATAGACCGCCCCGTTGGGATAGCGCGCCCGGCCCTGACCGCGGATCTCGCCCTCCGCCCACTCGCCGGTATATTCATAGCCGTCGGGCAGGCGGTAGGTGCCGGTGCCATGCGGGCGCCCGTTGAGGAACTGGCCCTCATAG
>JAUXPG010000497.1 GCA_030683915.1 Gemmobacter sp. | reverse complement strand
CTGGAACTGCTGCGCCGTCTGGCGCACTGGACGATGAAGGAACCCGAACTGGAGGAGGAAACCCTTGGCGCCGACGCGCAGGGCCTGCGGCTGACGGTGACGCGGCGGACGCTGGGCGAAGATCCGGGCGGCGTGATCATCACGGCCCCGGATGGGGCGGAAACGGTGTTGCCGCTGCTGCAAACCCGGCCCGGTTTGTGGCAAGGCGCATGGGATGCGCCGGACATGGGGCTTTACCAACTGGATCAGGGCGACCGTCGGGCGGTGGTGGCGCTGGGCCCGGCCAGCCCGCGCGAGTTTGTGGAAACCATTGCTTCGGATGTGCCGCTGGCGCCCGTTCTGCGCGCAACGGGGGGCGGATCGGTCCGGCTTTCCGACGGTCTGCCCGATCTGCGCCGCGTGGCGGAAGGCCGGGTTGCCGCCGGGCGCGGTTGGCTGGGCATCACCCCGCGCGAGGCATCGCTGACGCAGGATATTCGTATCCGCCCGTTGCTGGACCCTTGGGTGTTTTTGCTGCTTGCGGCCGGTCTGGCGCTGGCGGCGTGGCTGCGCGAAGGCCGCACCCCGGCCCGCAAACGCTGAGCTTTGGTCGGCGCAACCTGCACTTCACGGCCTTGTCGGGTCATGGCTTGATGGACCTGAGAACACCCGTGGTTGACGACTGGCGCGGGCTGGCGCGAGGACGGGTGAAGGGCTAACCCCCCTGCCGGTCAAAGGTGCCCGCAGGCAGGCGCAAGATCAGGTCGGGATCCGGGCAGATCGCCTGCCAGACGTCCCAAAGGCTCGCATGCCCGACGCCAAAGAAATTGCCGCCCGACTGTTCCAGAAGGTCGGTCATGATCTGCACATGCACATGCGGCGCCCAGCCACCGTTTTCGGACCAGTCGCCCAGATCGGCCATGTGCTGGCCCGGAACCACTCGGGCGCCCGGCGCCACCAGACCGGGCAGCGTGCCCGCCAGGTGGCCATAAAGGGTATAGAAAGGCACGCCACCCGCATCGTGTTCCATAATCAGGGTGTGCCCGTAATCCAGCGGATCGGCGTTGTAGGTCACATGCCGCACCACGCCCGGCAGGGGTGCAAACAGCGGGGTCCCGGCGGGGGCAAACACGTCAATGCCCAAATGCACGGTGCGGCGCTCCGGGCTGGCGGCATCGGCGAATTGCGCGGTGGCATAGACGCTGCGGTGTTCGCCATAAGGGCCAAGGCCATAGCGCGCACCGATGGCGGCAAACCAGTCCTCGAAGGCGCGGTCGGAATATGCGGGCATCCCGGGGTCCGTGCCGTCCGCACACAGCACATGCAGCGTGCCGGAATCGGGGGCCGGCTGGAACAGGGGGCTGATATCGGCGCGGGACAGCCAGTCGCGAACCGCCTGTGCGCCCGGCACCGCCGGTCCGCCCTGCCCCGCGCGCAGCACCGCGCGCAACAGCCCCTGATCGACCTTCGTCAGGCGGCCCCGCACCGCGGCAGGACTGGCGGCCAGCAAAGCGGGCAGATCTTCGGGGCTGGCACCGCTGGCGCGCAGGGCGGCGTAAAGGTCGGGCTGGTCGGGCAGCGGGCGCATGGGTTACCTCAGGGGTCAGGACAGCCGCACAATGCCGGCTTGTCCCCGCGACGACAAGGGATTGGCAGCGACTCACGTTTGCGTCAGATTTGCCGCGTTGCGTTTGGTCATTCCCGGAGTTTTCCCATGCTGCGCCGCTTTGCCCTGATCCTTGGATTTGCGCTGCCCTTGCTCGCAGCCGCCCCGCAAGCACAGGCGCAGATGGATGCGCGCGACATGGAAATCTGCCGGTCCGATTGCATGGCCCGTGCGCGCGATGCCAGCGATCCGCGCTATCGGTCCTGCGTGGCGTCGCGCTGTCAGGGGCAGCCGTCGCGGCAGGCCGCACCACAGCGCAAGGCCACGCCCAAACCGGCCGCGGCAGCACCGGTGCTTGCGGCGACGGCGGGCAACTGGGCACTTGATCGTCACGAGGCGCTGGGCGTCAGCCTGTTCACGCAGACCGAACAGGGGGTGTTCGGGCTGGCCTGCGCCCCCGATGGGGTCGCGGTCCGTGCGACAACTGGGTTGTTCCGGGGGGCGTCGCTGGGCTGGATCACCGACACCGGCAGCGCGGGCGGCACCATCGCGCTGACGCCGGGTGCTGCCTATTCCGAAACCGCAGGGGCCGCCTGCGCGCCGGGGGCTGCGGGGATGGTTTCGGCGGTGTCGGTCGTGCTGGTCGATGCGCCCGTGGTGGCGCGTGGCGTCGGGCAGGGCTTTGGGCTGGCGCTTCCGGGAGGCGAGGTGCCGGTGCGGTCAGGGTCCGAGGTGCTGGCCCGCTTCCCCTCGTCACGCGCCGTGCCCACGCAGGGGTTGGCGGCGGGGTTGGCCGCGCTGGCGGCAAGTTGTCCGGCACTGGCGGCGGCGCTGCGCGGACCCTGCCCGTGAAATGCAGGGGTCGCGCCCGCCTAAGCCCTTGCCTGATGTCGGGGCGCCCGCTATCCCGATCCGCATGATGCCGCCGAGCGTTGCCGCATGACCCCTTTGCGCCCGATGTCCGCTGCACGGCGGGGCGTGTGGCTTGCCGCGCTGCTGGCCGGCGTGGCCGGGTGCCAGATGGCGCCGGGTTCCGCCCCGGGTCCTGACGCCCCAATGGCAGAGCGCACCAGTCGCCACGACGGCCCGCCGCCCGCGCGGATGGCCGTGGCACAAGGCGCGGTGATCATCGCCGGGCCCAAGGGGTTCTGTATCGACCGTGATGCCAGTCAGGACCGCCGGATCGGCGCGGCGCTGACGGTGCTGTCGGATTGTCGCGGCCTTGGCGGCGGGTTGTTTGCCCCCCGCCCGGCGCATCCTGCCGTGCTGACAGCCGCCGTCGCTGCGGCGGGGCGCGGCCTTCCGATTGACGCGGCGGCCCCGGACCTTGCCGCCTATTTCGCCTCGCGCACCGGGCGGGCCGCGCTCAGCCGGGCAGGCAAGGCCGAAACCGTGAATGTGCTGGAAAGCCTGTCGTCCGATGGCGCGTTCTATCTGCATCTGACCGATGTCGCGCCCTTTGGCTGGGGCGCGGTGCAGCCCGATTACTGGCGCGCCCTGCTCATGGCCGGGGGCCGGACGGTGACAGTGTCGGTGCTGGCCTCGCCCGAGGCCCCGCTGTCGCGCGATGACGGCCTTGCCTTGCTGCGCGAGTTCGTCGCGGCCCTCCGCGCGGCGACACAGGAACTCGGGGTGAAACCGGCAGGCTGACAGTTTTGCTGTTTCGGCCCTGCGGACAGTCGAGTAGAACATTAACGAAAATCCCCGATACACGAACCAACGGGGCCTTTGTAGGTGTAGGTGCATGGCGGGCAGTCTGGATGGATTTCTTGACCGGCTGTTGTTGCGGCGGGCGCTGCGGCGTTGGCGACGTGCGGCGGGTGTCGCCGATAGTCTGGGGCTGGAGGCGCTGCACGATCTGCGCGCCATCGCCCGCCAGCATCGCCGCCAGATCGACCGTGTGCTGCACGTGGCCGAAGGGCGCCTTGCGCTGCCGGTGATCGGG
>JAUXPG010000443.1 GCA_030683915.1 Gemmobacter sp. | reverse complement strand
ACCCTTCGGCAATCGCGGACAGGAACTTTTGCGCGACCGCCTCGGACGACATCTCGGGTTGCAGGTCATAGGTCGCAACCTTGGGCGACAACGGCATGGCGCGGTCCTCGCCCGGTTCGGGGGTTTCCTTGCCACCATTCAGGAAGAACGTGACATGCGGGTACTTCTCGGTCTCGGCCAGCCGGAACTGACGCAGGCCGTGGCCCGCCACCCATTCGCCCAGCGTGTTCCGAAGGGTCTGCTTGGGAAAGGCGGCGGACATGAAGGCATCATGCGCGCGCGAATAATCCACCATGCCCAGCAGGATGAGGTCGGGCCGCCCTGCCACGTCGAACCCGGCAAAACCGGGCGCGCCCAGCGCCAGCAGGATTTCGCGGGCCCGGTCGGCGCGGAAGTTGAGACAGAAGAACCCGTCGCCATCCGACATGCCCGCATGCCCGCCAATGACGTGCGGCGCGATGAATTCGTCCGTCTCGCCCGCCTTATGGGCGGAGGCAACGGCCTGCGCGGCACTGGCCGCCGGGGTGCCCTGACCGCGCACGATGGCATCATAGGCGCGGGCCACCCTGTCCCAGCGGGTGTCGCGGTCCATTGCCCAATAGCGCCCGATCACAGTGGCGATGCGCGCCCCCGGCGGCAGATCGCGCTCAAGCGCGGCGACATAGCCCGCCGCCGACACCGGCGCCACATCGCGCCCGTCGGTGATGGCATGGATGGCGACCGGCACACCGGCCCCCGCGATCATCCGCGCGGCGGCAAGGATGTGGCTCAGATGTCCATGCACGCCACCGTCCGACACCACCCCCATCAGATGCGCGGTGCCGCCGGTTTGCTTCAGCCGGTCGATGAACCCGAGGATCGCACCATTGGCGAAAAAGCTGCCATCCTCGATGGCAAGGTCGATCTGGCCCAGATCCATCGCCACCACCCGCCCGGCCCCGATGTTGGTGTGGCCGACCTCGGAATTGCCCATCTGGCCGCGCGGCAACCCGGCATCGGGGCCATGGGTGACCAGCGTGGCATGCGGGCACCCCGCCCATGCCGCATCAAAGGCCGGGGTATGGGCCAACGCCGGCGCATTGGCCGTGGTGTCGGGCGACAAGCCCCAGCCGTCAAGGATGCACAGGACGACGGGTTTGGGGTGCGACATGCGGGCGCTCCTTGGCTGGCGTCGTGGTCTGGCGTCGTTCTAGCGGGGAAGCCAGCGGGGGGCCAGCCCCCCGCACCCCCCGCCCAAGGGGGCAGAGGGCCCCCTTGGGAAACCCCCGTCCCGGAACACCGCGCAACCCGGCAACGCCCTAATGGCGCGGTTCGGGTTCGCCAGGGTCGCGCCGTTCGGTGCCGGCGGCGTCGGGGTCATCCTCAGGCTCGGTCGCGGGAATGGCATAGCTGCCGTTGAACCAGCGCGCGAGGTCGACATCCGCGCAGCGGCGCGAACAGAAGGGGCGATAGGCCGGGTCCGCCGGCCTGCGGCAGATCGGACATGCGCTCACAGCAGCGCCTCCAGCGGCACCCGGTCCCGCTTGCGCTGAAGCTCGTAACAGCCCAGTGGCGTCCACCCGGCCAAGGTGGTTTCCGCCGCCTCGCCCTTGAAGGCCGCGCGCAACACCTGATCCAGCGTGCCCCGGTCCTTTTTTGGGATCGGCGCGAAATCGATGGTGATCTGACCGCCAAGACCGCGCAGCCGCAACTGGCGCGGCAGATCGCGGGCGGCGGCGATGCTGGCCTTCAACCCGGCGGCGGGCGTGGTGTCGGCGCCGGTGTTCACATCCACCGCCACCAGCGCGCGGGTCGGTTCGATCGCCATGAAGCCACCGCCGGGCAAGGGCACCTCGGGGCTGCGCAACACGTCGATCATGGCGTCGATCTCCAGCCGGGCAAAGCTGTCGGGGGCGTCGTCCACCGCATCGGGGGCCGGATCGGACCAGTCGCGCCACGCCAGCTCATGCGCGCCCGGAGCCTCGACCAACAACTCGGGCGGGCCGGACACATCGGCCATCACCGCCGCCGCAAGATCGCGCATCGCGGCAATGTCCTCGGCCACCTCGGCCTCGTCCGCCACTTCGGCAGCCGACCGCAGGATCAGGCCGTGGTCCTCCGGCGCGCCCTGCATCCCCTCCGAGGCCAGCGCCGACAATGCGGCGCGGCAATCCTCGTCCTTGATGCGGCGCGAGATGTTCAGCCCCGGCGCCCCGGGGGTGACAATGGCCAGCCGCGATTTGAACAGCACGCGCAGCGACACCGGCACCGCCTTGCCATCCTCGGCCGCGCCGGTGACCTGCACGATCACCCGCTGCGCCGGGGCAAGGCCCGACACCTGCCGCAAGAACCCCATGCCGCCGGGCAGGCGCACGAACACACCGCCTTGGCCTTTCACCGGACGGTCCACCACACCGCGCAGGATGGCCCCGGGGCGCAAGGCATCCTCGCCGGGCGGGTCGATCCACAGATCCTCCAGCCGCCCGTCCACCACCAGCGCCGCCGCATCGCGGCCGTGCCACTGGCCCAGCGCCACCACCCGACCCATCATGCCGCACTCCAGACCGGCCAGCCGGCCGCTTGCAACAGGGCGGCGGTTTCTGCCACCGGCAACCCGACCACCCCGGTAAACGACCCCTGCATCCAGGGCACAAAGGCACCGGCCCGGCCTTGGATGCCATAGCCCCCCGCCTTGCCCTGCCATTCGCCGCTGGCCAGATAGCCGTTCAGTTCCACATCCGACAGCCGCTTGAACCGCACGACCGACACCACCTCGCGGGTCCACATGCGGTCACCGCGCCGGACTGCGACCGCCGTGATCACCTCGTGACGCCGCCCGCCAAGCAGCGTGAGGAACGCCGCCGCCTGCCCCGCATCCTCGGGCTTGCCCAGAATGCGCCGCCCCAGCGCGACCGTGGTATCTGCACACAGCACCACATCGTCGGGCCCGCCGGGCACCGCAGCCGCCTTCTCCGCCGCCATGCGCGCGGCATAAGGGCGGGGCAATTCGCCCTTGCGCGGGGTTTCGTCGATGTCGGGGGGCAGCACGGCATCGGGCACAACGCCGATCTGCGCCAGCAATTCCTTGCGGCGCGGGCTGGCCGACCCCAGGATCAGCCGCATCACTTGAAGCGATAGTTGATCCGGCCCTTGGACAGATCGTAGGGCGTCATTTCCACTTGCACCCGGTCCCCCGCCAACACGCGGATCCGGTTCTTGCGCATCTTTCCTGCCATCGTCGCGATCAGTTCATGGCCGTTTTCCAGCTCGACCTTGAACGTCGTGTTCGGCAGGAGTTCCTTCACGACGCCTGGGAATTCGAGCAGTTCTTCCTTGGCCATGGTCACTCCGACTCTTGCACCCGCCTTGCGCGGGCTGGCCAGCTAATGCGCGCAGTCAAGGAAAATTTCAAGCGGAAAGGCAGCGGTCGCCGCGAATCCGGCGCCACTTTGCCTTGACCTGCCAGCATTCGCGCAGCGTCAGGCCACCGGCACCACCCCGCGCGCCAGACGTTCGGCCTGTTCGGGCCAATGCGCGTGCGTCAACACCACCCCATCCGCGCGGGTGCGGGCGATCTGCGCACGGTCCACCTCGGCCACCACCCAACCGGGCGCGTCCATGTCCCCTTCGGCCAGCACGCCCGTCTCGGGCCAACCCGCATCGGGCGGGCCATAAATGGCCGCGCGGCCCCGGTTCATCTCGACCCCGGCGCACCACGGCGCGGCCCCGACCAGCGGCGCATGGACCACGGGGCACTGGCTTTCCAGCGCCCGCGCCATGCTGCCAACCCGCACCCGGGTAAACCCGGCCACGGTTTCGGTGCAACTGGGGGCCAGCAACACCTCCACCCCCGCCTCGACCAATGCGCGCGCCAGCAGCGGGAATTCGCTGTCATAACAGATCACCACGCCCAACCGGGCAAAGGGTGTGTCGAACACCTGCAAGGCATTGCCCGGCACCACGTCCCAATCCCGCCGCTCGAACCGGGTCATGATCTGCTTGTCCTGATGCCCGACAATGCCACTTGGCCCGTAAAGCGTCGCGCGGTTCACCGGACGCGCGCCGGTGAACACCGGCCCCGACCCGCCCAGAACATGCACGCCATGCCGCGCCGCAAGGTCCAGATGCAGCGCATCCACCGCATCGCGGTGGCGCGCGGCCTCGGCCAGCACGCCTTGGGTGTCGCCCGCCGCGGCCGCACCCCCCAGACTGGCCAGCTCCAGCGCGGCATATTCGGGGAACACCAGCAGGTCGGCCCCCGTGGCCGCCCCGCGCGCCACCCAGTCCGACAGCTTGGCAACATAGCCATCCCATGTGTCGAACCAGTCCAGCGGATAGGCGGCAGCGGCAAGCTTCATCGGGCAATCTCCTTCGGCCCCTCCTCCATAGCGTGCCGCGCCGGATGGCGAAAGATGCCACGCCCGCGCGCCGCCCCCCTTGCACCTGCCCCGCCCAGATGCGAACCCTAGCCCAAACGGCGACGGACCCACCCCATGCACCCCTTGCGCGGAATCGGCCTCAAGCTCGCGTCGGTCGTGGTCTTCATCGCCATGGCCTCGCTGATCAAGGCGACGGCCCAGCATGTTCCCCCCGGACAGGCGGTGTTCTTCCGGTCATTCTTTGCGATCCCGGTGATCGTCGCATGGCTTTACATGCGGCGCGAACTGCACCACGGGGTCGGCACCGGCAACTACCCCGGCCACTTCTTCCGCGGCCTGATGGGCGTGATGGCGATGGGCATGGGCTTTGCCGGGCTTGGCTACCTGCCCTTGCCCGAGGTCACGGCCATCGGCTATGCCGCGCCGCTTCTGACGGTGGTGTTTGCCGCGATGTTCCTGTCAGAGCGCGTCGGGCTTT
>JAUXPG010000312.1 GCA_030683915.1 Gemmobacter sp. | reverse complement strand
CACATTCGCCATGCACGGGCCGCGCCTGCGCAAAGGCTGTCAGACCGGCGCGGAACTGGCCCGCCGCTGCCAGCCGCCCGGCATGCAACTCGGGGTAGCCCCCCGGCAGCCAGCAGCAATCGGCGCAGGGATCGGGGGCCTCATCCGCCAGGGGCGAGAAGGGCAGGATCGTCGCACCTTGTGACCGCCAATCGGCCAGAAGATGTGGATACACAAAGGAAAATGCCGCGTCACGCGCCAACGCGATTCGCCCGCCGGGGGCGGGAACCGGTGCCGTAGCCTCTGTCGGGCTACAGGTGGCCGTGGCCACCTTGCGAATGGCCTCCAGATCGCAATGCGCGGCGACAAACTCCGCCGCCTCGGCCAAGATCCCGTGCAGGCGGGGCAACTCCTCGGCCTGCACCAGCCCAAGATGCCGTTCGGGCAGCGCAACGGTAGCCTTGCGCGGCAAGGCTCCCAACACGGTCAGGCCAGCGGCCTGCATCCCTGCGCGCACCAAAGCCTCATGCCGGGGGGAAGCAACCTTGTTCAGGATGACCCCGGCCAGCCGCAATCCGGGGCGAAAACCCGCCAACCCTGCGGCCACCGCCGCCGCCGTCTGCGCCTGGCCCGAGACATCCAGCACCACAATCACCGGCCAGCCCATCAGCGCCGCCACGTCCGCGCTGGCCCCGGTGCCAGTTTCCCCCGCCCGCGCCACCCCGTCAAAAAGGCCCATCGATCCTTCGGCGACCACCAGATCAGCCCCCGCTGCAGCCCCGGTCAGCCCGGCAATGCGGTCTTGCCCCATCGCCCAGCTGTCCAGATTGACCGAAGGCCGCCCCGCCGCCGCCGCATGAAAGGCCGGGTCAATGTAATCCGGCCCGCATTTGAAGGGCTGCACGGCAAGCCCCGCCGCGCGGAACGCGGCGATCAGGCCCAGCGTGACCGTGGTCTTGCCAGTGCCCGAGGCAGGAGCGGAAATCAGAAGGCCCGGAGGTGTCATTCCGGAAACCGCGGCTCGGTGCCGACCGGGCGGTAGCGGCGGTCATAATCGCCCGCGTAAAGCCGGCTTTCGTTGAACTCTTCTGCCCCCAGCGCAGGGCCCACAAGGATCAGCGCCGTGCGTTCGCCATCGCCGATGCTGGTTTCCACCGTGCCAAGCGTGGCTCGGACGACCTTCTGGTCGGGCCAACTTGCGCGGAACACCACCGCCACCGGGCAATCCGCACCATATGCGGGCGTCAGCCGGGCGACCACATCCGACAGAACATGCACCGACAGGTGGATCGCCAGCGTCGCCCCAGTGCGGGCAAAGTTTTCCAGCGTCTCGCCTTCGGGCATGGACGATGCGCGGCCCGAGGTGCGGGTCAGGATCACCGATTGCGCCACGCCGGGCAGCGTCAGCTCGGCCCCCAAGACCGCCGCGGCGGTGGCAAAGGACGGCACCCCCGGCGTGACATCATAGGGAATGCCAAGGGCGCGCAGCCGGCGCAGTTGTTCGCCCATCGCCGACCAGATCGACAGATCCCCCGAATGCAGCCGGGCCACGTCTTGCCCTGCGGCATGGGCGGCAGCGATTTCGGCGATGATCTCATCAAGGCTCATCGGGGCGGTGTTGACGATCTTTGCCCCCGGCGGGCAATGCGACAGCAGCGCCTCGGGCACCAGCGAGCCTGCATAAAGGCAAACCGGGCAAGCCGCGATCAGGTCGCGGCCGCGCAGGGTGATAAGGTCGGCGGCACCCGGTCCGGCCCCGATAAAGTGAACGGTCATGTCTTGGCTTCCTTTGTCTCGGCCATGGCACAGGTTGCCGTGGCATCCGGCGCGGTGATCCGCGCCACGGTAATCTTGGCCCCGACCCCCGCTGCGGCCAGCGCCGCCGCTTCGGCCACTGATCCGGTGGCATGCAGCGCCATGACGCGGGGCGATTGCGTTGGGGTGGTCTGGCCCGCAACGGCGACGGGCAAAAGCGGCAGGCCGCGCTCGGCGGCAAGGGTTTGCAGGCGGGCGTCGGCCGCCTTTTCAGGCAGGCTGGCCAAGGCCTCGGCCCGGCCGCCCTGCGCCTCGACGGCGCGCAAGACCACGCGCAGGCTGTCCAAGGGCGCGCCCTTGCGAAATCCGATGCCGGCCACCCTCATTTCACGGCCCGCCATTGCACGACGGGTCGGGCCGCGCGCCAGTCGCGGAACCGGCCAAGGGCCGCCGCTTCGGCGATATCCAAGCGCAGCAGGCTGCCGCCATGGCGGGCGTGCAGGTCGGCCAGCACGGCCTCGGTGTCGATCGTCACGCCATTGGCGACGATGCGCGCGCCTTCTGGCAAAAGCGGCCAAAGCGCCGCATGCAGCGCCGCATCGCCACCGCCGCCGACAAAGACTGCATCCGGGGCGGGCAGAGCGGAGAGCCCTTCAGGTGCTGTGGCATGGGTCGCCGTCAGACGATGGGCCACGCCAAAAGTCTCGGCATTGGCGCGGACATTTGCCACCCGGTCAGCTCGTGTCTCAAGGCAGATCGCCCGCCCGCCCGCCAGACACCATTCCACCGAAACCGACCCGGACCCAGCTCCGATGTCCCACAGAAGCTCACCCGGACGCGGGGCAAGGGCCGAGAGCGTCAGCGCGCGAACCGGGGCCTTGGTGATCTGCCCATCGCTTTGGAACAGCCCATCGGGCAGGCCTGCAGCCCGGGGCAGGCCCGCGTTGCGCAGCAGGTTGGCCCCGTCAATCGCCACAGCTACGGGGGCCTGCACATCGGCCCAATCCGCCCCGGCGCGCAGCCGTTCGCGCGGCCCCCCCACGGCCTCGCAGACCGTCAGCCGGGCCTCGGCAAAGCCGTTGTCTTGCAGCCAAGCGGCAAGCTCCGCCACCGCCGCCCCGTCGCGCAGGGTGGCAATCGCCCGCACGCCCCGCGCCATCACCGGGCGCAGGCGCGCATAGGGGGCCGCATGCAGGCCAAGGCACAGGCAGTCTTCCAGCCGCCAGCCCATGCGCGCGGCGATCAGCGAAAACACCCCGGCCAGCGGAAAGGCGCGCCATTCGTCCGGCGACAGATGCGCGGCCACCGACCCGCCCGCGCCAAACCAGAAGGGATCGCCAGAGACCAGCATCGCCACGCGGGCCTGCCCGCGCAAAGCCAGAAGCGGGGTCAGATCAAAGGGAACAGGCCATTCCCGCCCCCTTGCCCCGACCCCGGCCAGTTCCAGATGCCGGGGCGCACCGCACACGACCTCTGCCGCCGCCAGCGCTTCGCGGCTTGCAGTTCCCAGCCCCTCCGGTCCATCTTCGCCCAGACCGATGATCGCAAGCCAAGGCTCAGACATGACGCGCATCCTTCTTCTGGGCGGCACCACCGAGGCCAGCCGTCTGGCCCGCGCCCTGGCGGATGCGGGAAAGGACGCGGTGTTTTCCTATGCCGGGCGCACCGAGGCCCCGGTCGCCCAGCCCTTGCCGACGCGGATCGGCGGCTTTGGCGGTGTGGCGGGGCTGGCGGATTACCTGGCCCGCGAAGGCATCAGCCATGTGGTTGACGCGACCCATCCCTTTGCCGCTGGAATGAGCGGCAATGCGATCGAGGCCTGCGCCGCAACCGGCACGCCGCTGATTGCGCTGGAGCGCCCGGCATGGCGCGCGCACCCCGGCGATGATTGGCAGAGTGTCGCCGACATTGACGCCGCCGTGGCCGCGCTGCCCGATGCGCCGGCGCGGGTGTTTCTGGCCATCGGCAAGCAGACGCTCGCCCCTTTTGCCGCCAAGCCGCAGCACCATTACCTGTTGCGCCTTGTCGATCCGCCCGAGGCCGCCTTGCCCTTGCCGCACACCAGTGTCGTGATTGCCCGTGGTCCGTTTGACGCCGAAACCGACAAAGCGCTGATGTGCGCCCATGCCATCACCCATATCGTGGCGAAGAATGCCGGAGGCGCGGGGGCCGAGGCAAAGCTGATCGCCGCCCGCGCCCTGCAGCTGCCGGTGATCCTGATCGACCGGCCTGCGCTGCCCGTCCGCAAGGTGGTTGCAACGGTGCCAGAGGTGATGGCGTGGCTGTCTCATCCTGCAACGGACCGGGGCGTGTAGACCCAACGCCCGACCCGGCGGGTCGCCTGATTGCCGACGATCACCACGGTCTGCATGTCGGCCATCTCGGGCGTCGCCTCGGCCAGGGACACGCAGCGGATGGTCTCCTCCGGGCGGCTGACGGCGCGGGCGAACAGAACCAGCCGCTCCGGCTCACATTCCTCGCGCAGGATGTCCAGCACGCGGGTGAACTGATGCGGCCGCGATTTTGAACGCGGGTTGTAGAACGCCATGGCAAAGCCGCCCTTTGCCGCATGGCGCAGGCGGCGTTCCACCTCGGCAAAGGGTTTGAGATTGTCACTGAGGTTGATGGCGCAGAAATCATGCCCCAAGGGCGCCCCGGCCCGCGCGGCCGCCGCCAGCATGGCCGTGATGCCGGGCAGGATGCGGATGTCGGTGTCATGGGCGTCGGGCCGTGCCTCTAGCGCCTCGAACAAGGCCGAGGCCATGGCAAAGACCCCCGGATCGCCCGACGAAATGATGACCACCCGCCGCCCCGCTGCGGCCAGATCCAGCGCGAATTGTGCACGGTCCAACTCCACCCGGTTGTCGGACGGGTGCAACACCAGCCCGTCACGCGGGGCGACGCGGGCGACGTAAGGGATATAGCCGACCACATCGGTCGCGTCTGCCAAGGTCGCGGTGACCTCGGGCGTGACCAAATCCTCATCGCCGGGGCCAAGACCCGCGACTGCAATCCAACCCGCGCTCATTCTGCGGCCCCCGCCTGCATGGCCCCGGCGACCGGACGGCGGCCATGGCCATGCACCAGCACGATG
>JAUXPG010000152.1 GCA_030683915.1 Gemmobacter sp. | reverse complement strand
GGATGGCGTGGACCGTCGCCTCGATCGCCTTGCGCGCGGCGACGTTGCACAGTGCGATGCGCGCGCCGGTGCCTGCGGCGTTTCCGGCCGAGACCACACGGTCCAGCGGCACATCGGGGATCATGCCAAGCACCATCGCGTGTTTGGGGCTGATATGGGCGCCGAAGGCCCCGGCCAGCACCACGCGGTCCACCTTGTCGATGCCGAGTTCGTCCATCAGGAGGCGCGCGCCCGCATAAAGCGCCGACTTCGCAAGCTGGATCGCGCGCACGTCGCCCTGGGTGACGGTGATGCGCGGGCCGCCTTGCAAGGTGGCGTCGTGCAGGAGATACGCATGGGTGCGCCCGGTGGGCTCGCACCGCCATGTCCCGGTCTGTTCGGCCGAACCGATCAGGCCCGAGGCATCGAGAATCCCCGCCATCCGCATTTCGGCCAGCACCTCGATGATGCCCGACCCGCAGATGCCGGTGACGCCCGAAGATTGGGTCGCGGCGGCAAAGCCGGGGTCGTCGGACCACAGATCGCAGCCGATGACCTTGAAGCGCGGGGTCTTGGTATGCGCGTCGATCTCCACCCGTTCGATGGCGCCCGGTGCTGCGCGCTGTCCGCTGGAGATTTGCGCGCCTTCGAAGGCGGGGCCGGTGGGCGAGGAACAGGCCAGCACCCGCGCCCTTGATCCGCACAGGATTTCGGCGTTGGTGCCCACATCGACGATCAGCACGATGTCGGCGGATTTGTCGGGTTCTTCCGACAGCGCCACGGCGGCGGCATCGGCGCCGACATGCCCGGCGATGCAGGGCAGCAGATAGGCGCGCGCCGAGGGGTTCAGCACGCCGAGGTCGAGTTCCGCCGCAGCGACCGACAGGCTGTCGGAGGTGGCCAGCGCAAAGGGCGCCTGACCCAGTTCCACCGGGTCGATCCCGAGCAGAAGGTGGTGCATCACCGGGTTGCAGACGATCACCACCTCGTAGATGCGCGCGGGGTCCACCCCGGCCTCGGCGGCGATGGATTGCGCAAGGCCGTTCAGCGCCACGCGCACCGCGCCGGTCATTTCCACGTCGCCGCCGGGGTTCATCATGACGTAGCTCACGCGGCTCATCAGGTCTTCGCCAAAGCGGATCTGCGGGTTCATCAGCCCCGACGAGGCCAGCACCGCGCCATCGCGCAGATCGACCAGATGCGCCGCGATGGTGGTGGACCCAAGGTCGATGGCAAGGCCCAGCAGCGGGCCGTCGTCAAAGCCGGGCAGGATATCGAGCACGCGGGCCGGGCCGCCGGTGTGGTCGCGGTTCAGGATGACGGTGGCCTTCCAGTCGCCTTTGCGCAAGGTGGGTTGCAGTTTGCGCAGCACCGCCAGCGGTGCCTCGGCGCCGTCGATCTGCCACTGGTCGCGCAGCGCGCCGGTCAGGCGCTGGAAATCGCCCGAGGGGTCGTGCATGTCGGGTTCCGCCACCTCGACGTAAAGCGCGCGGGTGGCCGGGTCCATCGTGATCGTGCGCGCGGTGGCGGATTTGCGGATCACCTGCTTGTGCAGCTGGGATTCCGGTGGAACATCGATCACGATGTCGCCCTGCACCTTGGCCTGACAGCCAAGGCGGCGCCCGTCGATCATGCCGCGCTTGGATTTGTACCGTTCCTCGACCGCGTTCCATTCGGTCAGCGCATCGGCGGCGACGGTGACGCCGTGTTTGGGGAATTCGCCGTAGCCGGGCGTGATCTGGCATTTGGAACAGATGCCGCGCCCGCCGCAGACCGAATCAAGATCGACCCCCAGTTGCCGCGCCGCTGTCAGCACCGGGGTGCCAAGCGGAAAGCGCCCGCGCTTGCCCGAGGGGGTGAAGATGACCAGTGCGTCCTGTTGCATGTGCGGTTCCCGTTCTGCGCCTGTGTGGTTCTAGGCGTTTGCCGGGCTGGTGCAAGGACGGATGCGGCACGCGGGCGCCTGCTTGCGGCATCGCACGTGTTCGGCCATGGTGGCGCCGCGCGTTGTGCAGGAGGATGCGATGCCCGCGACCATCACCCCCGAGATGTCCACGGCCTTTGCCCGCGATGGCGTGGTGTTGGTGCGGGGGCTGTTTTCGTCCGACTGGGTGGAGGTGCTGCGCCGCGGTGTCGAGGCGAACATGGCCGACCCGTCGCCGCAGCAGATGGCAACGTTGAAGCCGGGCGAACAGGGCCGGTTCTTTGACGATTATTGCAACTGGGCGCGCATTCCCGAATTGCGCGCGGCGATTTTCGAGTCCGGTGTTGCCGATGCCGCCGCAGCCCTGATGGGCTGCGACCGGGTGCAGTTGTTCCACGACCATGTGCTGGTCAAGGAACCGGGCACCAACAAGCCGACGCCGTGGCATTCGGACGGGCCGTATTATTTTGTCGAAGGGCGCCAGACGGTCAGTTTCTGGGTGCCGCTGGACCCGGTGACCGATGCCGGTTTGCGCTGTGTGCCCGGCAGCCATCTGTGGCCGCGCGATGTGCTGCCCACGCGCTGGATGGCCGAGACGAACTTCTATCCCGGCGATCACGAT
>JAUXPG010000150.1 GCA_030683915.1 Gemmobacter sp. | reverse complement strand
CTGGACCGGGTGCGCGCCGAAGTGGCGGCCGCGCGCGACAGGATCGGCGACATTGCCCGTGCCAGCGGGTTGGTGCCGCTGCCCTCGGCCACCAACTTTGTCACGGTGGACTGCGGCGGGGACGGCGCATTGGCGCGGGCGGTACTGGCCGGGCTGGTGGCGCGCGGCATATTCGTGCGGATGCCCTTCGTGGCGCCGCATGACCGCTGCATCCGCATCAGTTGCGGCACCCCGGCCGATCTGGATGCGGTTGCGCTTGCCCTTCCCCAGGCGCTTGCCGAAGCGCGCGCGCTCACGCGGGCGTGACTTGCCTTCCCGCAACTGGAATCTTGCATGCCCGGTCAAAACTGGAGGACCCACATGATCCGTTTCGCCCTTGTCACCCTTCTTGCACTGGCAGGCCCCGCTGCGGCCCAGACCGCGCACCACGGCGGCCATGGGGGCCACGGCGCCGCCGCCGGGCCGACGGCGGCAACCACCGCCTATATGGCGGCCAATGACCGCATGCATGCGGGCATGGGGCTGGAGTACACCGGCGATGCCGATGTCGATTTCGTGCGCGGCATGATTCCGCATCACGAAGGGGCGGTGGAGATGGCGCGCATCGTGCTTGAACACGGCGCCGACCCCGAAGTGCGCAAACTGGCGCAAGAGGTCATCGCGGCACAGGAAACGGAAATCGCATGGATGAAGGAGTGGCTGGCCAAGCGCGGCCACTGACCGACCATCGCGTCTGATCTGACGACACCGGCCTGGTTGCGGTCCACCGCTTCCGGGCCGTAATCTTTTGGCCGTGCCGCGCGTGGCCTGTGACGGAGCCGCACCTAGGCCCAAGGTCGCATAGGCTTGGCCGCGCGCCCGTGCTTAACTCGCGCCACAAGAGGGAGGAACCCATGGCGAAACTAACCATGACAGTGAACGGCCGGACCCTGTCGGCCGATGCCGAAGGGCGCACGCTGCTGTCGGATTTTCTGCGCGGCGGTCTGGGGCTGACCGGCACCCACGTCGGCTGCGACACCAGCCAGTGCGGCGCCTGCGTGGTGCATGTCGACGGTCAGGCGGTGAAAAGCTGCTCGATGCTGGCGCATGAGGCTGCGGGCAGCACGATCACCACCATCGAGGGCATGGCGAATGCCGACGGCTCGCTTTCGACGCTGCAGCAGGCGTTCCAGGATCATCACGGGTTGCAGTGCGGCTTTTGCACGCCGGGCATGGTGATGTCGGCGGCGGCGCTGCTGGCCGAAAACCCCAAACCGACCGAAGCCGAGGTGCGCCACCATCTGGAAGGCAACATCTGCCGCTGCACCGGCTATCACAACATCGTCAAGGCGGTGCTGGCGGCCAGCGGGCAGGACGTGTCGGGCGTCGGCATCGCAGCGGAATAAGCGCCCGTCGAAGGCGCGGCAGATATGACATTCAAGGGAGGATTCCATGCCTAAAGACGGGGGCATCGGCGCCAGCACCAAGCGGCGCGAAGACCTGCGGTTTCTGACCGGCAACGGCCGGTACACCGATGACATCAACCTGCGCGGGCAGGCCTTTGCGCATTTCCTGCGCTCGGACGTGGCGCATGGCCGGATCAACCGCATCGACACGGCCGCCGCGGCCGCGATGCCGGGGGTTCTGCGGGTGTTCACCGCTGCGGATTTCGCGGCCGTGGGCGGGTTGCCCTGCGGGTGGTGCGTGACCGACAAACACGGCCAGCCGATGCGGGAACCAAAGCATCCGGTGCTGGCCGATGGCAAGGTGCGCCATGTTGGCGACCCGATTGCCGTTGTGGTGGCCGAGACCTATGCACAGGCCCGTGACGCGGCCGAAGCGATCGTGGTCGATATCACCGAACTGCCGGCGGCCATCAACATGAAGGCAGCGTTGGCCCCCGACGCGCCGCTGGTCCACGATGATCTGCCGTCTAACCTGTGCTATGACTGGGGCTTTGTCGAAGACAACAAGGCCGCCGTGGACGAGGCGTTCAGGACTGCGGCCCATGTGACCACGCTGGAACTGGTCAACAACCGGCTGGTCGCCAATCCCATGGAACCGCGTGTGGCCGTGGGCGACTATGACCCGTGGAACGACCAGCACACGCTTTATACCACCAGCCAGAACCCGCATGTGATTCGCCTGCTGATGGGCGCCTTCGTGCTGGGGATTCCCGAGCACAAACTGCGGGTGGTTGCCCCCGACGTTGGCGGCGGCTTTGGCACCAAGATCTTCCACTATGCGGAAGAGGCATTCTGCACCTTTGCCGCCAAGCAATTGAAACGCCCGGTGAAATGGACCTGCAGCCGGTCCGAGGCGTTCATGACCGATGCCCACGGCCGCGACCATGTGACCAAGATCGAACTGGCGCTGGACAAGGACAACAATTTCACCGCCATCCGCACCGAAACCTACGCCAACATGGGCGCCTATCTCAGCACCTTTGCGCCGTCGGTGCCGACATGGCTGCATGGCACGCTGATGGCGGGCAATTACCGCACACCGCTGATTTACGTCAACGTCAAGGCAGTGTTCACCAACACCGTGCCGGTGGACGCCTATCGCGGGGCCGGGCGCCCCGAGGCGACGTTCCAGCTGGAGCGCG
Source organism: Gemmobacter sp. (assembly GCA_030683915.1). Taxonomy (GTDB): domain Bacteria; phylum Pseudomonadota; class Alphaproteobacteria; order Rhodobacterales; family Rhodobacteraceae; genus Wagnerdoeblera. The sequence goes on along the minus strand of JAUXPG010000150.1, from coordinate 7,149 downwards.
TGGTGGACAAGGCGGCCCGCGAACTGGGCGTGGACCCGATTGAACTGCGCCGGCAGAACTTCATCAAGCCTGACCAGTTCCCGTATCAGACCCCGGTTGCCGTGGTCTATGACACCGGCAACTACCACGCGACGCTGGACAAGTTGCTGGAGATTTCCGACATCGCCGGGTTCGAAGCCCGCCGGGCGGACAGTGCGCGGCGGGGCAAGCTGCGCGGATTCGGTGTGGCGCACTATATCGAGGCGTGCGGCATCGCGCCGTCGAACCTTGTGGGGCAACTCGGCGCGCGCGCGGGGCTTTACGAATCCGCCACGGTGCGGGTGAATGCCACCGGGTCGATCAGCGTCTACACCGGGTCGCACGCGCACGGGCAGGGGCACGAAACCTCGTTCGCCCAAGTGGTGGCCGAGATGATCGGCATCGATGCCAAGCAGATCGACATCGTCCACGGCGACACCGCGAACACCCCGATGGGCATGGGCACCTACGGGTCGCGGTCGCTTGCGGTGGGCGGATCGGCCATCGTGAAGGCGACGAACAAGATCATCAACAAAGCCAAGAAGATAGCTGCACATCTTCTTGAGGCGTCTGAAGATGATATCGAGCTGAAGGACGGCAAGTTTTCTGTCGCGGGCACCGACAAGTCGGTGGATTGGGCCGGGGTTACGCTGGCGGCCTATGTGCCGCACAACTACCCGCTGGAAAACCTTGAACCGGGGCTGGAGGAGACGGCGTTCTACGATCCGTCGAACTTCACCTATCCTTCGGGCGGCTATGGCTGCGAGGTCGAGGTGGACCCCGAAACCGGCAAGGTCGAAATCGTCGCCTTCTCGGCGGCGGACGATTTCGGCAATATCGTCAACCCGATGATCGTCGAAGGTCAGGTGCAGGGCGGGTTGGCGCAGGGCATCGGTCAGGCTTTGCTCGAATCCTGCGTCTATGACGACAACGGGCAACTGCTGTCGGGGTCCTATATGGACTATGCCATGCCGCGCGCCGATGATCTGCCGATGTTCAAGGTGGACCATTCGTGCAACACGCCCTGCACCCACAACCCGCTGGGGGTAAAGGGCTGCGGCGAAGCAGGGGCCATCGGGTCGCCCCCTGCGGTGGTGAATGCGGTGATTGACGCGCTGCACCGGGCCGGGCACACCCACGTCACCCATATCGACATGCCCCTGACGCCCGCGCGCGTCTGGGCGGCGATCAACGGCAACTGAGGGGGGCACACCATGTATGCTTTCGACTTCGTGAAACCCGGCACCCTGGCCGAAGCCTCCGAGGCGCTGAGCCATGATGGCGCCTTGCCGCTTGCGGGTGGGCAGACGCTGATCGCGGCGATGAAACAGCGGCTGAACGCCCCGGAAAAGCTGGTCAGCCTGACCGGCATTCCCGAACTGAAGGGCGTGTGCGCCGGTGACGGCGGCGTGACCATCGGTGCGGCGACCACCCATGCGGCGGTCGCGGCGCAGGCGGCGGCGTATTATCCCGCACTGGCGGCACTGGCGGGCCAGATCGGTGATCCGGCAGTGCGCAACCGTGGCACCATCGGGGGCAGCCTTGCCAACAACGACCCGGCGGCCTGCTATCCGTCGGCGGTGCTGGCCTCGGGCGCGACCATCGTCACCAACACGCGCGAAATTGCGGCGGACGACTTCTTCCAGGGCATGTTCACCACCGCACTGCACGACGGGGAAATCATCACCTCGGTGAAGTTTCCCGTTCCGCAGAAAGCCGCCTATGCCAAGTTCCAGCAACCGGCCAGCCGCTTTGCCCTGACAGGGGTATTCGTGGCCAAGTTTGCCGACGGCGTGCGCGTGGCGGTGACCGGCGCCTCCGAGTCGGGGGTGTTCCGCTGGACCGAAGCCGAAGCCGCGCTGACGGCCAACTTCTCGGCCGCGGCGCTGGACGGGCTGAGCGTTCCGGCTGACGGCATGATCGGCGATCTGCACGGCACGCCGGAATACCGCGCGCATCTGGTCAAGGTGATGACCAAACGCGCCGTGGTCGCGGCAGGCTGATGTGACGCAACGGCGCCGCCCGCAACCGGGCGGCGCCCCCTACTTGGGCGCTGGACGGCGCCGCCGCCCTCGGGCAACGTGGCCGGAAAAGGAGACCGCGCCATGACCCCCAGATCTGCCGAGCGATCCGAAGACCTGGCATCGCGTGAGCTTTTGCTGTCGATGTCGGGCCTGGATTTCATGCAGGCCATGCTGCGGGGCGAAGTGGCTGGCCCGCCGATCGCGCGCACCCTCAACTTCACCTTGGTCGATGTGGCGCCCGGCCGTGCGGTGTTCCGGGGCACACCGTTGTTCGGTGCAACCAACCCGATGGGTGCGGTGCATGGCGGCTGGTATGGCGCGGTGCTGGATTCCGCCCTCGGGTGCGCGGGCATGACCACGGTGCCCAAGGGGTATTGGTACACAACATTGGAATACAAGGTGAACATCACCCGCCCGCTTCCCGTGGGCACCGAAGTGGAATGCGTGGCGACCGTGCAGCATGCAGGCCGTGCCACGGCGGTGGCCGAGGCGGTGATGACGGGCGTCGCGGACGGCAAACTTTATGCCACCGGCTCCACCACCTGCATCATCCTGCCGGGTTAGGCGGCGGCGGCAGCCAGAAGCCGGATACGTTCGACCATTGCGCGCACGCCGTTCGACCGCTGCGCCGACAGATGGTCATTCAAACCCAGCCGGCCCAGTTCCGCATGCGCGTCGACCCGCGCCACCTCGGCCAGGGGCACACCGGAGTAGAGCGCATGCAGCACCGCGATCAGCCCGCGCACGATCATCGCATCGCTGTCGCCCTGAAAATCAAACCGCCCGTCGGCAATCGCGGGGTGCAGCCACACCTGACTGGCGCAGCCGTCCACCTTGGTCGCCGGGGCCTTCAGCGCATCGGGCATCGGGGGCATCGCCTTGCCCAGTTCGATGACGTGGCGATAGCGATCTTCCCAGTCATCGAGGAATTCGAAGGTTTCGGCGATGTCTTCGAAGGCAGGCGTGGCCATGGCGGTTCTCCGGTTCTGCGCTTCACCTAGGCCGCGTCGTGCCAAAGGTCCAGCCCCCGGGCGACGGGCGCTTTTCAAAGCGCGCCGCTTCGGCTAGGCAAGGGGCAGGGCAGGCAAAGGAGTTGCGGATGCGCAAGGCGATGCTGGCAGGATTGGCGGCGGCGATGGTCGTGACCGGCTGCGCTTCGGTGCGCGAATCGCGGCTCAATCCGTTCAACTGGTTTGGCCGCTCGACGCAGGAACGCGCGGTGGCACAAGCGGCGGCGGCGGTTGACGGTGGCCGGGTGCAGGTCGATCAGGTGACCGAACTGTTCATCGAACCCACCACCGGCGGCGCCATTGTGCGCGCCAAGGGCGTGCCGCCGACCCAAGGCTGGTACAAGGCCGAACTGATCCGCGAAGCGGCAGCCAATGAGGGGGAACTGGTGTTCCGCTTCGTGGTCAAAGCCCCGCAGGGTGAGATGCCGCAGGGCACGCCGATGTCGCGCGAAATTACGGCGGCCACCTTTCTGAACGATTTCACGTTGGAAGGCGTGCGCACCATCACCGTGACCGGGGCGCAGAACGCGCGCAGCACCCGCCGCCGCTGACGCCTCAGCGCCGCCAGATCCACGCCTGCCCTGCCAGCGCGCCCTGCGCCTTGGCCAGCAGACGCAGCGCGGCGGATCGTGGCAACACCCGGCCGTCCGCGATGCGGTCAACCACCACCTCGGCCGGGCAGGGCCGCCCGCTGACCGGGTCGCGGTAGCGCGGATAGGCAATCAGTGCGGCATGCACCAAACCCGCCAGATCGGGCCGGGCCTGACGCCGCGCCGGCACCGGGCCTAGGCTGCGCGTCAGCCCCCACCCGGCGTAGAACGGCGCGCCAAGGCAGGTGACCGGCACACCCCGGAGCAGTGCCTCGAACCCCAGGGTGGAGGTGAGCGTCCAGACCTCGTCCGCCACCGCCAGCGCCGCCGCCGCATCGACACCCGACAGCGTGACGTCGGCCAAGCCCGACAGGCGGTCCGCCGGCACCGCGCCGGGGCGCAACCCCGCCTCGACATCCGGGTGCGGTTTCCACAGGATCACGGCATCGGGGTTGTCGGCGCGCACCCGTTCCAGCAGGCCCAGATTGGTGCGGATATCTCCCGCACCGAGGCGGATGCTGGCATCATCCTCAACCTGACCGGGCACAAGGATGCGGTGGCCCGGCGGCACATCGGGCAGCGCGCCGCCAAGGTTGTACTTGGTCACCCCCGTCGCCACCAGCCGCGCGACCAGCCGTTCCGCCCGCAACCGCTGGCCGGGCCGCAGGGGCGCGGCGATCAGCCGTTCCAGCCGGCTTTCCCGTGTGGGGTCATAGTAGATGCCCAGATCATCGATCACCAGCGACAGCGGCGGCACCAGATCGGCCCCCAACCCGCGCGACCGGATCAGCCCGTCCTCGATGCGAAGGGCGGGCGCGCCGCGCGGCAGATCGCCGTCGCGGGCCGCCCAGACCATCAGGCGCCGCCCGGTGTTGGCGGCCTTCTGCACCGCCCGAGGCGCCGGATCCGCAAACAGCACCGGACGCTCGCGGCCAAAGAACCCTTGCAGCGCGCCGCGCTTCCACAGCCGCATCCCGGTGGCGATGTGGCCAGAGCGGTCGTCGCGAAAGGCCCGCACCTCGGCCTCCAGCTGGTCCAGCGCGGTTTCAAAGCTGCACAGCCGGTCGCGGCAGGGGTCATACCATGTGGGCGCAAGCAGCATGGCGGCGGCGAACAGTTGCGCCCGCGTCAGCTTGCGGTGGCGCCGGGGCAGGGGGCCGCCGTGATCGTCGGTCAGGCCCCACCCGGCATAGAACGGGCGGCCAAACACCTGCGGGCGGTGCCCGGCCAGCACCGCTTCGAACCCCAGTTGCGAACTGACGGTGTAAACCGCGATGGCGCCGTCCAGCAGGGTGTGGGGCGCGACAGGTTCGGTCAACAGGGTGATATGGCCGCTGGCATCCTCGGGGCCAAAATGGCCGGGGCGAAACCCGGCCGTGGTTTCCGGGTGGCTGCGGATGACGATACGTTTGCCGGGGTGATCGTCCTGCGCGCGAAACAGCATTTCGCGGAAACTGCCGTATCCGGCGCCACTGGCCCGGATCGCGGCATCACCGCGGGTCTGGTCCACCACCAGCACATATCCCGCTGGCGGGCCGGGGCGGGTGGGATCGTGGCCGTTGTATTTCGACAGCCGCGCCTCGGCCAACCGCGCGATGCCTTCGCGCGCGCGGTCCAGCAGCGCGCTGTCGTCCAGCGGATGGCTGGCAAGCAGGGCTTCCACATGTGACGGCGCGGTCGGGTCGAAATGCACGCCGCCCGTGCGGTCAATCAGAAGGCCAAGCGGCCCGTCGCCGCGCCGCCGCGCCCGGCCGGGCAGGACCGACCGCAAGAACGCATCCTCGACCCGCACAATCCCGGCCCCGCGCGCGGCGGCCAGCGCTTCGGCCCGCGCGGCCAGCGGGCTTTGCCCCCAGACCCCGACCAGACCGCCGTTTCGGGGGCCGGCAAACGGGGTCGCAGGCGCAGGCACCAGCCCTGCAAGCGTCAGGATGCGCCGCACGCGGCCGGGCAGCCACAGCCCGGGCGCCGTGCACCACAGCCGCTGTGCGCCTGCCCGTCCGCCCATCCTGCCCCTTTCCGGGGCCACCCCCCGCCGCGTTGCCGCGCCAGCCTAGCGCATGCGCTGGCGGGGTGCCACCGGGTCAGTCATCGTCGCGCAGCAACTGGATTTCGCCATCGGCCTCCAGCCGCCGCACGGCCTCGACCACCGTGTTATGTGCGGCCTCGGCATCCTTTTCGCGCACCTTGCCACGCGCCGCGATTTCCTCGCGCAGACCTTGGGCCATGCGTTGGCTCATGTTGGCAAGGATGAAGTCGGCCACCGGCGCGAGCGTGCCCAGCGAACCGGCCAGCGCGGTCACCAGCGTGGGCTGGTCCACCACCCGCACGAGTTTTGGCACGTCGCGCGCGGCAACCCGCGCCGGAATGTGGCCAAAGGTGAAAATCGCCTTGCGCACGCGGTCGGCAAAGCCCGCGTCATCCGCAGTCAACCCGTCAAGCAGCGCATCCCGGACCGCAGCGGACGACACGTTCAGGATGGCGCCGACCCGTTCCTCCGGCCCCGATTCGAAGGCCTTGGGTGGCTGGGCATCCAGTTGATTGGCCAAGGCCAGACCGATGCGGCGGACGGTGTCGGGGTCGATGTTGCCGGTCAGCGACACCGCATGCGCCACGCGCCGTGCCTTGTCGCCCGGCAGTTTGCCCAGCAGATCGGCCGCCTTGGACACCGGCAGCTTCGACAACAGCACCGCGCCGACCTCCACCGCCTCGTCCTCGAGGACCGGCAACAACCGCTCCACCGGCAAGGGCACGATGCGCTCCCAAGGGTCCACCTTGCCCGACGCACCCGCCATGCGGCGCAGACGGCTGGCGGCAGACGGGCTGATATGGCCGTCCAGCATGGACAGCGCGCCCTCCATCCCGCCGGGGAACGACAGTCCCACCTGTTCCAACTGACCCAGAAATTCCGCGACCACCGCCGCCAGCGTATCACGGTCCACCATACGCATGCTGGCCATCTGTTCGGTCAGTGCGGCCTGCATGTGTTCGGGCAAGGCCGACAACGGCAGCGGCGCACCTTCGGCCAGAAGCAGGCGCACGATGATCGCCGCCTTTTCCCGACTGCTAAGCCCTGTCACGTTGGACGAAGCAGGCGCCGCAATGCGGTGCGGCGTAATCCGGGCAAGCGCTTGGGACATGGGGGCCTCCTTGCGGGTCATGTCCCGCAAGGTGCCATGGTCGGGTTAAGCGCCGGTTATCAGCTATGCACCGGCTTGGTGCACTGGCCGGAAACGGGGTCGCGGCTTTCGCCCTGGCCGCACTGAACGACCTGTTCATGCTTGTCCATGCATTGTGCCATCGCCAGTCCCGGCAACAGCCCCAGAGCGAGGGCGGAAAACAGTATCTTTGCCTTCATGCGTCGTCTCCCTGACAGGCGGAATGCCCGTATAGGAAAGCGTAGCACGATTCGCAGCTTTTCCACGCGCGCTCGGGGCGCGTGGCTTCACGGATGCGTGAACCGGCGATCAGGCGCCGAAAACACGGGCGAAAATCGTGTCGACATGC
>JAUXPG010000137.1 GCA_030683915.1 Gemmobacter sp. | reverse complement strand
CCGCCACAGCCACGGCCCACTTCCGGGCCGCCCAGTTCCATCGCGAACACGCCGCCGCGCTTGAAGCAGACATCGCCGATCTTCACTTCCTCGCCCGCCAGTTTCTTGCGGGTCGAGGTTTCGATGATCGTGGGACAGGCCTTGCCGCCGAACAGCAGGCTGGTGGTGTCGGATTTCGGGTCACAGCCGATCAGCAGCACGCGCTTGCCCATTTCGGCCATCATGTGGCTCAGGTTGGCCAGCGTGAAGGATTTGCCGATCCCGCCCTTGCCATAGATCGCGATGATCTGGGTCTTCTTGGTGGGTTCGCCCTGCGGAATCTCCAGCGTCGGCTCCTCGTGCGCTTCCTCGCGCAGGCGGGCGTCGAAGTCCTTGAGGTTGGGAATGTCCAGCGTCATGTCATACCTTCCAGTCAAGGATCATTTTCAGGCAGTCAGGGTCGGAAAAGGCGGTGTCATAGGCTTCGGGCGCCTGATCGGCGCGCCGCTGGTGCGTGATCAAACCGGCCAGCGACAAGGCCCCGGCATCGATCAGCGACCGCGTGGCGATCAGATCATCCGGCGTCCATTCGGCTGCGATCCGCAGCCGCGCCTCCTTCATGAAGGCGGGCGGAAACGCAAAGCTGAGCGGGGCGGTATAGAATCCGGCCAGCACCACCTCGCCGCCGCGCGCGATTCGCCCGATCAGGGTATTGAGCAGGTCCGGCGCACCCGAGGCATCATAGATCGCCTTGTAATCGCGGCGGGTGTCGGTGGCGGGGTCGATCACCTCGTAGCCCGTGGCCCCGTCGCGGCGGGCGGGGTTCAGTTCCCACACGGTCGGCGCGGGGGCACCGGCGGCCACGGTCAGCCGCGCCAGCAACCGGCCAAGCACGCCATGCCCCACGATCAGATCAGGCAGCGCCGTGTTGAACCCGGCCAGCGCATGCCGCGCCGTCGCGGCCAGCGCGAGCAAGGCGCCGGTCGGCCCCATGCCCGCATCAATCCGCGTGACGCGGCCCACATCGGTGACCAGCATTTCCGACGCGCCGCCGAACAGGCCGAACACCGGGGTATTGCCGAGCGGACCAAAGCAGTTGGCACCGGGCACGAACACACGCTCCCCGACGCGAAATCCGGTGTCGGCGCCCGCTTCGACCACTTCGCCTTCGGATTCGTAGCCAGGGACCAGCGGATAACCCATGCCCGGAAACGGCGGCATCTGGCCCGACCAGAACAGCCGCTCGGTGCCGGTCGAAATGCCTGAATAACCCACCCGCACGACCAGATCGCGCGGTCCGGGCGCCACAAGGTTCACCGGCGTCACCGCCAAGGTCTTGGGGGCTGAAAGAAGGACGGCGCGGGTTTCCAAGCTGATTTTCCTGTGATGGCACCCGTTACGGGTGTCCGACTCGATTGACGCTTTTGTGTAATCTTATCCTTACAGCCCGCATTGTCAATCTGGACTTACACTTCTTCCACAATGCGGCCTTTATCTCACGCTTTCGGCGCCTCAGCGGTCAACACGCAGGTCACGAAGGAAAAATCGCGAGATTTCAATGAAATACCCTCGAACCCCGCACCGGCCAGCAGGGCGCCGATTTCCGCGGGTGACCGGGCCCGCCCGGTCTGCATGGCCAATGTGTAAACTGCGAAGTACACATCGGTTTGCGGGTCGGGCTGCGCGCCGCCGCCCATCGGCTCTGAAATGATCAACCGACCACCGGGCGGCAGTGCCTGGGCCACTGCGGCCAGCAGCGCCGCGACCGTGGCGTCGGAATGGTCGTACAGCACGCGCACAAGGCTGATTGTGTCGGCCCCGCGCGGCAGCGGGCCGTCGCGGAAACTGCCGGGATGCAGGGTGGTGCCCGGCGGGGCCTGTGCGGCGGCCAACACGGCAGGCAGGTCAAACAGGGTCAACCGCAGCGCAGGCCAGCGGTCATGCACCGCCCGCAGGAAGGTGCCGGTGCCACCGCCGACATCCATTAGGTGCCGGCTGGCGCCCAAATCCAGATGGCGCAGGGTTTCTTCGGCCACAACCGACTGGCTGTCGGACATCAGCCGCGAATAGGTTGCGGCGGTCGCGGGGTCCTCCGCCTGACCCGCGCCAAAGACATAGGGCCAGAACCGCGCCAGCGCCGGATCGGTCGCCCCGCGAAAGAACGCGGCCGGGTCGGACAGATCGGCATAGAGCACGCGGTGGTGCGCCACCAGCGCCTGCAACCCCGGCACCGATAGGAACGCCGCCCCCCGAGGGGCCAAAGCATAGGTTTCACCCGGACCGCGCGTCAGCAGCTTCAGCGCCGCCCCCGCCTGCAACAGCACGCGCAGCCGCTCGGCCGGAACCTCCAGACGCGCCGCAAGTGCGGGCACCGAGGCGGGCGCTTCGGCCAGACGGTGCAGGATGCGCAATTCGACCAGCGCCGACAGCACCTGGCTTTGCACGAAGCCCTGCATCAGATCGAACAGCGCCGCCCCTTCGCGCTGCGCCAGCCAGCGCAGGCCGGGCACGCGTGCGCAGAACGCCCGGAACCGCGCCGACCCCGCCAACCGAAGGGCAAGGCTTGGTGCGCGCCGCGCGACCGGGGCATGGGGCACAAGGGTTTCGGGCAAGTCAGGCACCGGCATACTCGGCCGGCACCATGCGGCGGGCGTAAAGCCGCACCAGACCCGCCAGTTGCGCCTCGCCCCGGCAAGAGGGGATCGACGAGATCGCCCCGGCCAGAATGTCCTGCAAATGCGCCACCGCGCCCGCCACGCCGAGTTGCGCCACCGCCGACGGCCGGCCATGCGCGGCATCCTGCCCGACAGGCTTGCCCAGCGTTTCCGCGTTGCCCAAGGCATCCAGCAGATCGTCGGCCACCTGAAACGCAGCGCCAATCCGGGCACCGAGTTCGGTCCAGGGTTCGGGGTCCTGCCCGGCGGCAATCGCGCCCATCTGGGTGGCCGCGATGAACAGCGCCCCGGTTTTCGCCATGTGATAGGCCTGCAGGTCGATCGCCGCTTCGCTTTCCCAGCCCTGCCCGGCGCAGATGCCCGCCGGCATGCCGGTCCGCGCCGCCAGCACGCCAACGAGATCCAGCGCGCGCAATGGCTGATCGCGCCCCGCCGCCGCCAGCGCGGTAAAGGCCTGCACGATCAGACTGTCGCCTGCCAGCACGGCAAGGGGTTCGGAATAGGCGCGATGCACCGAAGGCTTGCCACGCCGCTGGTCGGCATCGTCAAAGCACGGCAGGTCATCATGCACCAGACTGGCGCAATGGATCAGCTCCAGCGCCGCTGCCGCCGCGTCTGTCAGCTCCGGCGCATCGTCGCCGCAGGCCATTGCCACCGACACCAGAATCGTCGGTCGAATGCGCGCGCCCCCCGGCGTCACGGCATAGTGCAGCGCCTCGGCCAACCGGCCCGGCGCGGCGGGTTGGCCGGCCAGCCCACGACCTTGTGCGCGCAGGATGGTTGACTGCAAAGCCCGTTCGATGCGTCCTGAAACAAGGGACTGAAGTTCCGACATCGGCGTTCTCCTGCTGGACGGCCGGTATTGTCATTGTCAAATGACAGCATGACTGTAAACTACAGTGGACATATCAAGAGCAGCGAGTCAATCCGGCATGGCAGTTCAGAGCGCGCAAAGCGTGGTGGTCGTGGGCGCCGGAATCGGCGGGCTGGCCACGGCCATCCGCCTTGCGGTCGCGGGGTGCCGCGTCACTATGGTCGAGGCCGGGGCTGCACCCGGCGGCAAGATGCGCGTGACCCAAACCGCTGCGGGCCCGGTCGATGCCGGGCCCACCGTGCTGACCATGCGCGAGGTGTTCGACGGCCTGTTCGCCGTGGCGGGTGAACGGCTGGACACCCACCTGCGGTTGATCCCGCAGGCGGTTCTGGCGCGGCATTTCTGGTCCGACGGCACCCGGCTGGACCTGACCGGCACGCGCGACACCGATGCCGCCGCGATCGCTGCTGCGATGGGGCCGCGGGCGGGGGCGGCATATGCGGCGTTCCACGATCATGCGGGGCGCCTTCTGGCCGCGTTTGACGGCCCGATGATGCAAAGCGCGGCACCGCAGATGGCCGAACTGGCCGCGGTGGCGCTGCGTCAGCCGTCGCTGTGGCGCGCGCTGCTGCCGGGAACCAGCCTCGGCTCCGATCTGCTGTGGCGACTGCCCGATGCGCGGTTGCGCCAGTTGTTCGGGCGGTATTCCACCTATGTCGGTGGCACGCCCGGCTTGTCGCCTGCCGTTCTAGCACTGATCTGGCGGGCCGAGGCGCGCGGCGTCTGGGCTGTCGAAGGCGGGATGCACCGTCTGGCGCAGGCGCTGGCGGCCCTGGCGCTTCGGCTGGGGGTGGACATCCGCTATGACACCCGCGCGCTTGTGGTGCAGACCGACCGTGGCCGCATATCGGGCGTCGCGCTGGGGGGCGCATCGCGCGATGTGGTCCCGGCGCGCGCGGTGGTGTTCAACGGCGACCCCGCCGCCTTGCGCGCAGGCTTGCTGGGCGTGGGTGTGGCGCAGGCGCTGCGCCCGGCGGCCACCGAACCGCGCAGCCTGTCTGCGCGGGTCTGGACATTTGCCGCCCGCGCGCACGGCGCCGACCTTGCGCTGCACAACCTCTTTTTTGCCGACAGCGCCGCCGATGAATTCGGCCCGCTGGACCGGGGTCGTGTGCCGCAGGCCCCGACGATCTATCTGCACGCGCAGGACCGCGCGCAGGGGGCCGCACCGGACGGGCCGGAGCGGTTCCAGCTGATCCTGAACGCCCCGGCGCGCGCCCCCGGCGCCGCCCCAGAAACACCCGAGGAGAGGGACCAATGCGCCCGGACAACCTTTGCCCGACTGGCCCGCTTCGGCCTGACCTTCGACCCGGTGCCATCGTCGCAGGCGCTGACCACGCCGGGGGATTTCGCGCGGTTGTTTCCGGCCAGCCGGGGGGCGCTTTATGGCCGCAGCCCGCACGGGTTGCTGGCGTCGCTGCACCGCCCGACGGCGCGGACGGCGGTGCCGGGCCTATATCTGGCGGGGGGCGGGGCGCATCCGGGGGCGGGGGTGCCGATGGCGGCGCTGTCGGGCAAGTTCGCGGCACAGGCGGTGCTGCGGGACCTCGGTTCGACGGGGCGGTAGGGCCCGACGGGTACGCCTGGTGGTATATCGATGCGGTATCCGATTGCGGCACCCGCGCGATCAGCGTCATCGGATTTGTGGGGTCCGTGTTTTCGCCGTGGTATCGCTGGTCGGGGCGGCGCGACCCGGAAAACCACGTCTGCCTGAACGTGGTGACCTATGGCCCCGGCGGGCGGTTCACCATGACCGACCGCGGCCGCCCTGCCCTGCACCGCAGCGCAACCGAATTCCGCGTCGGCCCGAGCCGGATGGTGTGGGACGGCAGCGCCCTTGTGATCGAGGTGGACGAATGGTCGTCCTGGCCGCTGGTGTCGCGGGTGCAGGGGCGCATCGTGCTGACCCCCGCCGCGCTGGCAGATGTGGAATTGCCCCTGTCGCCCGACGGCGCCCACGCCTGGCGCCCCCTCGCCCCGGTGGCCCGCGTGACGGTGGACCTGAGCCAGGGCCACAGATGGCAAGGGCACGGATACTTCGACAGCAACCACGGCACCTCGGCTCTGGAACGGGATTTCCGCACCTGGACCTGGGGCCGGTTTCCGGTGGGCGACGGGGCGGTCTGCTTTTACGATGCCGAGCGCAGCGATGGCACGCGGCTGGAAACCGCCGTGCGCTTTGACCGCGACGGGCGGCATACGCTAGTGGAGCCGCCGCCCCGCGCCACGTTTGGCCGCAGCCGCTGGCTTGTCGCGCGCGAGACGCGCGCAGATGCCGGGTTCCAGCCGCGTCAGGTGCTGGCGATGCTGGATGCGCCGTTCTACACGCGCGCGGTGGTGGAGACGCAGATCGGCGGGGAACTCAGCCGTGGCGTCCACGAGGCGCTGGACCTGCGGCGGTTCAAGGGGCCGTGGCTGATGCCGATGCTGGCCACCCGCGTGCCCCGCCGCGCGGGCTGGGGCTGAAAGAAACGGGGCAGGTGTGGCACCTGCCCCGTTCGGTCCGGTTCATTCCGCCGGGTTCAACGACACGAGGAAGGCGTGCAGGTCCTTTGCCTCGTCTTCCTTCTTGACCTGGAACGACATGTTGCCGCGCACCGACTTGTCGCCGGTGAAGTCCTTGAGGAACCCGGTCGGGTTGGCCAGATAGGCCACGAAATTCGCCTCGTCCCAGACAAGGCCCTTTTCCCGCGCCAGCATGATGCCGTTGCCGTATTTGAAGCCTTCGACGCCGCCCGCAGCCTGGCCAGCAACGTTGTAAAGGTTCGGCCCGGTCTTGGCGGACTTGCCGGCCAGCGTTTCACCGGCGGGGTTCACCACGACGTGGCAGGTCTGGCACTTGTTGAACAGCGCCTTGCCCTTTTCGACGTCACCTTCGGCAAAGGCGGCGGCAGGCAGCAAGGCGGCGGCAGCGAAAAGGGTCATCACGCGGTACATAAGGTCCTCCGTTTGACGCGTGCGATATCGCGCGCGGTTCGATGCGAAACTATCTCATGCAACCGCATGGGCAAGGGCGCACTGGCGCCAAAGCGCGGACAATGCGGACACAAGACGGTCAATATCGCTTGATGTGTGCAGCGGTCCGGGGGTGATGCGCAAGCGCTCGGTCCCTTTGGCGACGGTGGGGTAGTTGATGGGCTGCACATAGATGCCCCAGTCTGCCAGCAGGATGTCGGAAATCATCCGGCACTTCACGGGATCACCGATCATCACCGGGATGATGTGGCTGTCATTGGGCATATGCGGAATGCCGATGGCATCCAGCCGGCGGCGCACCTCGGCCACCTTTTGCTTTTGCGCGCGGCGTTCGGCGTCCGACACCTTCAGGTGCCGGATCGATGCCGTAGCCGCCGCCGCGACCGCCGGGGGCAGCGCGGTGGTAAAGATGAACCCGCTGGAGAACGACCGCAGGAAATCCACCAGTGCCGAAGACCCGGTGACATAGCCGCCGACCACGCCGAACGCCTTGCCCAATGTGCCTTCGATCAGGTTGATGCGGTCCGCAAGGCCCAACTCCTCGGTCACGCCGCCGCCGCGCGGGCCATACATGCCGACCGCGTGCACCTCGTCGATATAGCTCAGCGCGCCATGCGCCTCACAGACCTCGACGATCTCGCGGATGGGGGCGATGTCGCCATCCATGGAATAGACCGATTCAAAGGCCACGATCTTGGGCCGGTCGCCCACCGCCTTCAGCTTGCGGTCCAGATCGCGCCAGTCGTTGTGTTTCCACAGCACCTTGTCGGCGCGGGAATGGCGGATGCCCTCGATCATGCTGGCGTGGTTCTTTTCATCCGACAGGATCACCGCATTCGGAATGCGCGACCCCAGCGTCGACAGCGCCGCCCAGTTCGAGACATACCCGCTGGTGAACAACAGCGCGGCCTGCTTGCGGTGCAGGTCGGCCAGTTCGGCCTCGAGTTCCTTGTGATGGCGCGCGGTGCCCGAAATGTTGCGCGTGCCCCCGGCGCCGGTGCCGCAGGCCTGCACGGTGTCGACCATGGCCTGCACCACATCCGGATGCTGGCCCATGCCCAGATAATCGTTGGAACACCAGACGGTGACTTGATCCTGCGAGCCCTCGGCATGGCGCGTCACGGTCGGAAAGGCGCCGCACTTGCGTTCCAGCTCCGCAAAGATCCGGTAATTGCCGTCGGACTTCAGCGCATCCAGTTGCGCGGTGAAGATGGCGTCAAAGTCCATTGGGGTCCTCCTGAAGACTTTTTCTTGGGGTGCGGTCGGCCGGAATCATCCAGCGCCACAGCTTGTCGTCCGGCACGCGCCAGACCATGAACCAGTGTTCCAGCAGCGCCAGCGCCGAAAGCGCCGCCAGCAGCGTGAACCCGATGACCGCGCCGGTATCGCCCTGCAGGCCCCACAACCGCTCGACGAAACAGGCGGTGGTGAAGCTGAGCAGCGTGACCGAAAACGGAAAGAAGGCCGAAACCGGGCCTTTGCGGAAATAGCCCGCAAGATGCGCCAGGGGCCGGGGCAGAAAATCGGTGTTGATGCGCGGCACACCGAAAAAGAGGTTGAGCTTGGCCGAAATCCGCGCCCCGAACAGCAGCGCCCATGTCCACAGGCCAAAGGCGTTGGGCGCGCTCCACGCCCCCCAGACCAGCGCCGCAAAGATGCCCGCC
>JAUXPG010000074.1 GCA_030683915.1 Gemmobacter sp. | reverse complement strand
CGTGGCGGGCGCCCCTGCTTGCCCCGTGCGGGCCGCGCGGCCCGGCGTGGCCGCCCGTGCGTCCGGGGGCTCGATGCCCCGGACGCACGGGGTTGTTTCGCCAATTTGGGCTTGACCTTGGCAACGGCGCAGTGAAAACCGACGCATGGCATCCGGTATCCTCTCCATCGACCTCGACGCGATCTGCGCCAACTGGCGCGCGCTTGATCGGGCATCCGCCGCAACCGTCCAGACCGCCGCCGTGGTCAAGGCCGATGCGTATGGCCTGGGCGTCGCGCGTGTCGCCCGCGCGCTGGCGCAGGCGGGCGCACGGCGGTTCTTCGTCGCCTTGGCCGAAGAAGGCGCCACCCTGCGGCAGGCGCTTGGGCCGGGGCCGGAAATCTGCGTGCTTTCGGGCCACATGGCGGGTGACACCGACATGATCGGCGATCTTGATCTTGTGCCGATGCTCAATTCGCTCGACCAGATCACCCGGCATCTCGAGGCTTTGCCCGGCCACGCTTTCGGCATCCAGCTCGACACCGGGATGAACCGCCTGGGCATGGAACCCGACGACTGGGCCGCCGTCGCCGCCATCGTGCTGGAAGCCGGGCCGCAATTGCTGATGAGCCATCTGGCCTGCGCCGACATGCCCGACGCCGCGCAGAACGCCGCGCAACTGGCCACCTTCCGCGCGCTGACCGATGGCTTGGGAATTCCGCGGTCTCTGTCCGCGACGGGGGGCATCCTGCTGGGGCCGGATTATCATTTTGACCTGACCAGACCGGGGATCGGGCTTTATGGCGGGTTGCCCTTCGCCAATGCGCAGCGCGCCGTCTCGCTGTCGTTGCCGGTGATCCAGACCCGCATGGTCGAAGCGGGCGAATACGTCGGCTACGCGATGGGCTGGCAGGCGCAGGCATCGACCCATGTGGCCACCGTTGCCGCAGGCTATGCCGACGGGCTGGGCCGCGCGCTATCGAA
Source organism: Gemmobacter sp. (assembly GCA_030683915.1). Classification (GTDB taxonomy): domain Bacteria; phylum Pseudomonadota; class Alphaproteobacteria; order Rhodobacterales; family Rhodobacteraceae; genus Wagnerdoeblera. The sequence goes on along the minus strand of JAUXPG010000074.1, from coordinate 2,278 downwards.
CAAGGGGCGGCTTTGGTCGGGTGACGTGCCCTGCCCCATTCTGGGCCGCGTCTCGATGGACATGATCGCCGTCGACATCACGCATCTTGAAGGTGTGCCAGCCGCGCTTGACGTGCTGGGCGCGCAGCAATCCCCCGACGATCTGGCCGAGGCGGCGGGCACCATCGGCTATGAGGTGCTGACCAGCCTTGGCGCGCGCTATGCCCGGCGCTACCAGTCCGGGGCGCGCGGGTGACCGGCATCTTGCTGCCGGCGCGGTTGCTCGCCCGGTTGGGGCGGGCCACGCTGGGCGCGCTGGCGGAACTGGGGCGGCTGGCGATGTTCGTCGGCGCGGTCGGGTCGCACCTTGCACGCCCGCCGTTCTACGGGCGCGAACTGTGGCACCAGATCATCGCCATCGGCTGGTTGTCGCTGCCCGTCGTCGGCATGACGGCGCTGTTCACAGGCGGCGCGCTGGCCTTGCAGATCTATTCGGGCGGCGCGCGGTTTCAGGCGGAATTCGCCGTGCCCTCGATCGTCGCCATCGGGATGGTGCGCGAACTCGGGCCGGTGCTGGGTGGCTTGATGGTGGCCGCACGGGTGGCAAGCTCCATCGCGGCGGAACTGGGCACCATGAAGGTGACCGAACAGATCGACGCGCTGGTGACCCTCTCGACCAACCCGCTGAAATACCTTGCCGTTCCCCGCGTGGTGGCCGCGACGCTGGCCATGCCCGTGCTGGTGGCGGTGGGCGATGTGATCGGCATCATGGGGGGATGGCTGGTCGGCACCCAGCGGCTTGGCTTCAATTCAGGCACCTACCTGCACAACACGATGCAGTATCTCGAAGGCTGGGATATCGGGTCTGGCATGGTCAAGGGTGCGGTCTTCGGCGCCATCGTGGCCCTGATGGGCTGCTATCACGGCATGAATTCAGGTCGCGGCGCGCAAGGTGTCGGCCGGGCGACCAAGGGTGCCGTGGTCGCGGCCTCGGTGCTGATCCTTGCTGCCAACTACCTGCTGACCGAGGTGTTCTTCACCTCATGATCGCGTTGCAGGATGTGCACAAGGCGTTCGGCGCCAACAAGGTCCTGCAAGGCATCACGCTCGAGGTGCCGCGCGGCGAATCGCTGGTGGTGATCGGCGGCTCGGGCACTGGCAAATCGGTGTTGCTCAAATGCGTGCTGGGGCTGGTGCGCCCGGACCGGGGCACCATCACGGTGGACGGGCGCGATGTGGCCACCGGCGACCGCGATGCGTTCCTTGCCCAGTTCGGGATGCTGTTCCAAGGCGGCGCACTGTTTGATTCGCTTCGCGTGTGGGAAAACGTCGCCTTCCGGCTGATGCGCGGCCCCGGCAAGCGGCCCAAGGCCGAAGCACGCGACATCGCACTTGAAAAGCTGCGCCGCGTCGGCCTTGGCCCGCAGGTCGCCGACCTGTTTCCCGCTGAACTGTCGGGCGGCATGCAAAAACGCGTGTCGCTGGCCCGCGCCATTGCCGCCGACCCCGCGATCATTTTCTTTGATGAACCCACCACGGGGCTTGATCCGATCATGTCCGGGGTGATCAACGCGCTGATCCGCGAAATCGTCACCGAGATGGGCGCGACCGCGGTCACCATCACCCATGACATGAGTTCGGTGCGCGCCATCGCCGATGCGGTGGCCATGCTGCATGGCGGGCTGATCCGCTGGCATGGCCCGGTGTCCCGGCTGGATGACAGCGGCGACCCCTATCTGGACCAGTTCATCCACGGCCGCCCCACCGGCCCCATCGCCACGCTGCGCTAGCGCGCGTCAGTCGTCCTTGCCGCGGCGCAGCAGGCGCCCGATCAGGAACGACGTGCGCGGCTCGTAGGTATAGGCGGTGCGGGTGCCCGGGGCCGGGCGCGCCCGCATGCGGATGATGCCGAACAGCACAAGCAGCACATGCGCGATGGCAATGAACACGAACATGCCCGCCGGGCCGAACCCCTCGATCAACACCGATGCGATCAACGGGCTGGCAATCGCGCCGACGGCGTACAGAAACATCAGCGCCGCCGACAGTTCGACCCGTTCGGCATTGTCGGCAAAATCATGGGCATGGGCGGTCGAGATGGAATAGATCGGCATGGTGGTAAAACCAAAGAATCCCGCCGCAAGAAATATCGCCAGCGTGCCCGCCCCCGCGCTGGCCACCGTGGCAGCACAGGCGGCGACCGAGGCGACCGACAGCCAGATCAGCACCGTGCGGCGGTCATATTTGTCGGCGGCCCAGCCGACCGGATATTGCGCGAACGCCCCGCCCAGCACATAGG
>JAUXPG010000009.1 GCA_030683915.1 Gemmobacter sp. | reverse complement strand
GGTGGTGCCGCTGCTGCTGATGGCGGTGGCGGTTGCGCTGGTGGCGTGGTGGACCGCGCGGCGGGTGGTCGGGCCGATGCGCGCCCTTGCGATGGGGGCCGACCGGCTGGGCCGGGGCCTTGATGCCGGGACGCTGCCCTTGGCCGGGCCCGCCGAAGTGCGCGAGACGACGCTGGCCTTCAACCGGATGAAAGACCGCCTGACGCGCTTTGTGTCCGAACGCACCAACATGCTGGCCGCGCTCAGCCACGATCTGCGCTCGCCGCTGACCGCGATGCGGTTGCGTATCGAGATGCTGGACGAAACCGACGACAGCCTGCGGTTGAAGGCGCTGGTCGAGGAAATGACCGCGATGGTCGAGGCGACGCTGGAATTTGCCCGCGGCGTGGCGCGCGCGGAACCCGCCGCCGAGGTTGATCTGGCTGGGCTGCTGGCCGATCTGGTGGGCGATGTCGGGGCGGACCGGGCGTTGCTGGCGCCCGGCGGGCCCCTGCGCGCCACCCTGCGCCCGCAGGCGATGAACCGGGCGCTGCGCAACCTGATCGACAACGCCGTGCGCTATGGTGGCAGGGCGCAGGTGGCGCTGACCACCGAACCGGGCGCCGCCGTGATCACCATCGCCGACACCGGCCCGGGCCTGCCGGAGGACCAATTGGAAGCGGTCTTTGAACCTTTCGTCCGGCTCGAAGCGTCGCGCAGCCGGGATACGGGCGGCGTGGGCCTTGGGCTGGCCATTGCGCGGACCATCATTCAGGCGCATGGCGGCACCGTGACGCTGCGCAACCGCCCGCACGGCGGGTTGGAGGCGGTGGTGCGCCTGCCCTTGGGCGCGGTCTGACGGCGCCCCGCGCGCCCACGCAACCGTGAACGCCCGCCACGGGCAACCCGTGCCACGATGGCAGCATGCGCTGGATCATCCCCCTTGTGTTCCTTGCCCTTCCGGCCACCGCGACCGAGGTGGATCTGGAACTGGTGCTGCTGGCCGATGCGTCAGGCAGCATCGACGAAGGCGAAATCCGGTTCCAGCGCCAAGGCTATGCCGAGGCGATCACCCACCCTCAGGTGCTGAGCGCGATCGCCAACACGCTGACCGGCACCATCGCGGTGATCTATGTCGAATGGGCGGCGGATCAGGCGGTGGTGGTGGACTGGACGGTGATCGACGGCGCCGAAACGGCGGCCGGGTTTGCCCGCCGGTTGCTGGAACCGCCCCGCATGGCCTATGGCCGCAATGCCATCGGCGCGGCGCTGCTGGCAGGCAAGGACCTGATCGAGGGCAACGATATCGCCAGCCTGCGGCAGGTCATCGACTTTTCGGGCGACAGCGTGGGCAATTTTTCCGGCCCCGCCATCGCACCGGCGCGCGAAACCGTGGTGGCAGCGGGCATCACCATCAACGGCCTGCCGATCCTGCGCGATGCGGGCGACACATCGCTGGTGCGCGCCTACGAGGCCCAGATCATCGGCGGCCCCGGCGCCTTTGTCGTGGCCGCCACCAGCCGCGCGACCTTTGCCGAGGCGATCCGGCGCAAGCTGATCCTTGAAATCGCGGGAACGCCGCCGCCAGCAGGCCGCATCGCCAGCGCGCGCTAAAGCTCGTCCATGTCCACGCTGTGCGACCCGCGCTGCGCGCCATCCGTGCGCAACATGCCAGTGACCGGCGCGGTGTCGGAATAATCGCGCCCATGCCCGATGGTGACGTGATCGACCCCGGCGAAACAGGCGTTCGTCGGGTCATAATCCACCCAGCCGCCCTTGGCCCCCGTCCACGCCCGGACCCACGCATGCATGGCATCGGCCCCTTGCAGGCGCGGGCGCCCCGGCGGCGGCAGCGTGCGCAGGAACCCCGAGACATAGGCCGCCGGAATGCCAAGGCTACGCAGCCCTGCCACCATGATCTGCGAAAAATCCTGACACACCCCGTGGCGCCCTGCAAAGGCGGTGGCGATGGGCGTGTCCACCTCGGTCGCCGCCGCGTCAAAGCGCATCGCGCGGTGCAGCGCACGGCCCAGCGCCTCGACGGCGGCACGGGTGGTGGGCGCCCCGGCGGTGGCCACGGCGGCAAAGCGTGCGATGTCGGGCACCAGCGGTATCCGGGGGGACGGCGCCAGAAAATGATGCGGCGATTGCGCGTCAAGCCCGGTGTGCGCCGCCAGATCGGCGCGCAGCCCCGCCAGCGGGCCCGACAGGTCGAACACCTGTCCGGGGTCGGCGCGCGTCACCTCGGCGGTCATGGTGAAATCCAGATCGGTCAGACCGGCAGGCAGCACCAGATCAAGCGCGCGCATGCCGAAGAAATCGGTAAAGGCGCGGCGGTCCTCGGGTTCGGGGCGCACGCTGACGGTGCAGGACTCCACCGTCTGCACGCCGGGCAGATCGGCGGGACAGATGCGCAGCACCTGCCGCGCCGCGCCGGTGGGGCGGTCAAAACGGTAGCGGATACTGAGGGCAAGCCGGTATCGCATCAGGGAAAATACGCCTTGGTCAGCAGGTCCGACAGCCCGCCGACCCGCGCCCGCAACGACCGCAGCCGCCGCGATGACAGGGTTTCGGGATCTTGGGTTGCCACATCGGCATGCAGGCGCAGGACCGCGCGCGCCAGCGGCGACAAGGCCCCGTGATCGTTGGCCAGCGGCAACTGGTCAATCTCGTCGCGCAGCCCGTCGATCTGGCGGCGCAGGGACCGCGGGTTCATCGGGTCCAGTGCCAGCAGGTCGATCACCGTCTCGCGCGAGGTGGACACGGCAAAACGGCGACGGTGGGTCATCACGCTGTCGCCGTATTCGATGGCAAGGTCCAGCGCACCGTCGGGGGCCGCGGGGTCGGCCAATACCTCAAGCACGAAGGCCATGTTCATCGCGCGTTCGTGCAGCCGCCCGATGGTCAGGAACCGCCAGCCCATGAAGCGGTACATGTTTTCATGGATCAGACCGGAAATTCCCGCCAGCTTGCGCAGCAGTGCGCTTAGCGCCCGCGCGGCATCGTCGCCGGGCTTGGTCCGGCTGGCCATGCGCCGCGCGCTTTTGTCCAGATCGGCCAGCGCCGACCACGCGTCGGGCGAAAACCTGTCGCGCACCCGCCCTGCGCTGGTGATCGCTGCCGCCAGCGTATCGAGCAACCCTTGCGGGATTGCCTTGGCGGGGTCTATCCCTTGCGCGGCGAACAGCGGCGCGCAAGCCTCGAGCAGGGGCGCGGCGGCGCTGCCGCCTTCGGCGAGCCGGGTGTTGCAGGCCCGCAGCAACCGCACCATGCCTTCGGTGCGTTCGACATAGCGGCCCAGCCAGAACAGATTGTCCGCCGCCCGTGCAGGCAAGGCACCCGGACTGCCGCGCAGATAGGGCCCCGCAGGCGCAGCCATCATCGACGGGCGCGGGACCGGGCCGGGGCTGACCACCCAGACATCCGCCGCACTGCCGCCGCGCTGCATCGCGATGGCGGCGGGGTCGGGCTGGGCGCCGATGCGGGCAAAGCCGCCGGGCATCACCGCCCAGCCTGTGCGCGTGCGCGCCAGAAACACCCGCAGCGTCATCGGGCGCGGCACCAGCTGCCCGTCCACCAGAACCGGCGTGGTGGACAGCGTGACGCCCTCTTGCGCCACCAACCCCGCCCCGTCCCGCGCAAGCCGCTGCGCCAGTTCCACCGCCGACAGCGCGCCTGCCGGTGTCTGCGCCGCGCCGGGCACGTCAAAGGGCATGCCGGTGGCAAAGGCGGGGCTCAGGATCAGCCGGGCGGGTGCCGCACGCACCGCCGCCGCCGCTGCCGGATCGCCGCACCACCACGTGGCGATGTTGGGCATCTGCAACCGCGCGCCCACCAGATCGGGCGCAAGCTTGGGCAGGAACGCCATCAGCGCGCGGGTTTCGAGCACCCCCGACCCCAGCGCATTCACCATCGACACACCGCCCGCGCGCAGCGCCGACACCAGCCCCGGCGTGCCGATGCGCGATTGCGGGTCAAGTTCGATCGGGTCGGCATAGCTGCTGTCCAGCCGGCGCCACAGCACCTCGACCGGGCGCAGGCCCGACACCGTCCGCACCATCACCTGCCCGCCGGTCACCACAAGGTCTTCGCCCTCCACAAGGGTGAACCCCAGATAGCGCGCGATCCACGCATGTTCGAAATAGGTTTCGTTCAGCGGACCGGGGGTCAGGATGGCCACGCGGGCTTCGCCTTCGTGGCGCTGGTCCAGCAGCGCATCGCGGAAATCCCGGAAAAAACCCGCCAGCCGGTGCACGTTTTCCGATGCATAAAGCCCCGAAAACGCCCGCGATGTCGCCACCCGGTTTTCCAGCGCATACCCAGCCCCCGACGGCGCCTGTGTGCGGTCGGCCAGCACCCACCAGTCGCCATCCGGGCCGCGCCCCAGCTCGAACGCCAGAAAATGCAGGTAATGCCCCGACCGCGGCTTGATCCCCACCATCGGGCGCAGCCATTCCGGGTTGCCCGCCACCAACGACGGCGGCAACCGCCCCGATGCGACCAGCCGGTTCGGGCCATAAAGATCGGCCATCACCGCCTCGAGCAGATCGGCGCGCTGCATCAGCGCGGCGGCCATCGTGTTCCAGTCCTGCTGGTCGATCAGCACCGGAATATGGCTGAGCGGCCACGGCCGTTCGGTGGAATTGCCGCCGCCATACTGGCGGTAGAACACGCCGCTGTCGTTGAGGTACTGATCGGCCCGCGCGGTGCCAAGCGCCAGTTCCGCCGGGGACAGGTCGGCCAGATGCCCGGCCATCCGCGACCAGAGCGCGCGGATGGTGCCATCGGGCGCCACCGCCTCGTCCGGGACGCCGGGCAGCGGGGCATAGCCCGCCAACCCCGGCCCCGCCGCCGGGGGTGCGGGGTCGTCAGGGGCGGCAGCATCGGTCATGGGCGGTTACACCCCGGCATGGCGTCGCAGGTCCAGCGTCATCGGGAATTCGTGCGACACCCGTTCCGGCGGCACCCGCACGTCGTGGCCGGGCCGATGGCCAAAGGGCTGGAACCGCGCAAGGCGACGCGCCTCGGCCTCGTTGCCGTTCACCGGGAAGGTGTCATAGTTGCGCCCGCCCGGATGGGCGACATGATAGACACAGCCGCCGATGGGACGCCCCGACCACGTATCGAAGATGTCGAATGTCAGGGGCGCGTCGACGGCCAGCACCGGATGCAGGGCCGACGCCGGTTGCCACGCCTTGTAGCGCACGCCTGCCACCGCAACACCCCCGCCCACCGCCTGCAAGGGCACCCGCCGCCCGTTGCACAGCACGGTATAACGCCCCGGGTCCGCCGCCGTCAGCTTGACCTGCAAGCGTTCTGTCGAACTGTCGGTATAGCGCACAGTCCCCCCGATGGCGCCGGTTTCGCCCAGCACGTGCCACGGCTCCAGCGCCTGCCGCAACTCCAGATGCGCGTCTTCGGCGTGCGTTTCGCCGCAGAAGGGAAAGCGGAATTCGCCCTGCGCCTCGAACCAGTCTTCGCGCATGTCAAAGCCGTGGGCGCGCAGGTCGGCCAGCACATCGCGGAAATCGGTCCAGACGAAATGCGGCAGCATGAAGCGATCATGCAGCGCGGTACCCCAGCGGGTCAGGTCGCCCTGCGCCGGGCTGGCCCAGAACCGCGCGATCAGCGCGCGCAGCAGCAATTGCTGCGCAAGGCTCATCCGCGCGTCAGGCGGCATTTCGAAGCCGCGGAATTCCACCAGACCCAGCCGCCCGGTCGGGCCGTCCGGCGAATAGAGCTTGTCGATGCAGATTTCCGCGCGGTGGGTGTTGCCGGTGACATCGGTCAGCAGGTTGCGCAGCAGCCGGTCGGTCAGCCACGGCATCGGAGCCGCCCCCTGCCCCGGCGCCGGAATCTGCGCCAGGGCGATTTCCAGTTCATAGAGCGCGTCGTGCCGCGCCTCGTCGATGCGCGGGGCCTGCGAGGTCGGCCCGATGAACAGGCCGGAGAACAGATAGCTCAGCGAGGGATGCCGGTTCCAGTGCAGGATCAGGCTTTTCAACAGGTCGGGCCGCCGCAGGAACGGGCTGTCCAGCGTGGTGGCGCCGCCCACCACCACATGATTGCCGCCCCCGGTGCCGCAATGCTTGCCGTCGATCATGTATTTGTCGGCGCCAAGCCGGGTCTGGCGCGCGTCTTCATAGACCCCTTGGGTGATCGCCACGCAGTCCTGCCAACTGCGCGCGGGGTGGATGTTCACCTCGATCACGCCGGGATCAGGCGCCACGCGGATCACGTTCAGCCGGGGATCATGCGGCGGGGCATAACCTTCGATGTGCACGGGCAGGCCCATCCGCAGCGCCGCAGCCTCGGCAGCGTGCAGCAGGTCCAGATAATCCTCCAGACTGACCACGGGTGGCATGAACACACAGAGCCGCCCGTCACGCGCTTCGACCGAAAGGGCGGTGCGGATGAAGCCGTCAACCTCGGCCAGCGGGCTGCCTTGCGCCACCTGCGCGCCTTGCGGGCTGGTGGCCGTAAAACTGGCGCGGGCCTGTTCGCGCGCGCCGCCCAGGTCGGGTGCATCGGGCAAGGGCGGGCGGTCGACGGTGGGGTCCATCGTGTTGATATAGGGGTATTGCGACGGCGGCACCCAAGGCAGGCTTTCAAGCGGCAGGCGATAGCCCACCGGGCTGTCGCCCGGCACAAGGAACATCATGCCGCGCCGCAACCGCCACTTTTCCGACCGCCAGCGCCGCCCCGAGGCGCGCCCCTGCCAGCTTTGCACCGGCAGGATATAGCCTGCGGGTTCCGTCAAGCCACGGTTGAACACCGTGGCAAGGCGGTGGCGTTCCTCGGGGTCTTTCAGTTTCGAATTCTGCGGTGTAACGTTTTCGGGCAGGTTCGCCTCACGCACCAGCCATGCGGCGGGGTCCTCGAACGCGGGCAGGATGCAGTCGCGCTCGACTTGCAGTTCGGTCGCGATCTCGTGCAACAGCGCACTGGCCTGTTCGGCACCAACGCCGGTTTCGGCGCCTTCCTCGGCGATCAGTGCCGGGTTCTGCCAGACCGGCTGACCATCGGTGCGCCAATAGAGGCTGAAGGTCCAGCGGGGCAGGGTTTCACCGGGATACCACTTGCCCTGCCCGTAATGCAAAAACCCGCCCGGTGCGAAGCGGTCGCGCAGGCGGCGGATCAGCCGGTCGGCCAGCACCCGCTTGGTGGGGCCGACGGCGGCGGTGTTCCATTCCTCGGCCTCGAAATCGTCGATCGACACAAAGGTCGGTTCGCCCCCCATCGTCAGCCGCACATCACCCGCCGCAAGGGCCGCATCCACCTTTTGCCCCAGCGCATCGAGCGCCTGCCAGCTTTCGTCGCTGTAGGGTTTGGTGATGCGCGGATGTTCGGCCACCCGGGCCACCGACATGTCAAAGGCAAAGTCGGTCTTGACCTCGCCTGTCGCCGAATAGCCGCCCGAAATCGGCGCGGCGTTGCGGTAATGCGGGGTGGCCGCCAGCGGAATGTGACTTTCGCCGGTCAAAAGCCCGCTGGTCGGGTCCAGCCCGATCCAGCCGGCGCCGGGCAGATAAACCTCGCACCAGGCGTGAAGGTCGGTGAAATCCACCTCGGTGCCCGATGGGCCGTCAAGCGCCTTCAGGTCAGGTTTGAGCTGGATCAGATAGCCCGACACGAACCGCGCGGCAAAGCCGAAGTGCCGCAGCGCCTGCACCATCAGCCAACTGGAATCGCGGCACGACCCGCTGCGGGCGGCCAGCGTCTGTTCGGGGGTCTGCACGCCGGGTTCCATGCGGATGGTATAATTCACCACCTGCGCCACACGGGCATTCAGCCCGACCACAAAATCCACCGTCCGCATCGGCGTGCGCGGCACCGCATCCAGAAAGGCCTGCAATTCCGGGCCTGCCGGGTCGGGGCGGCGATAGATCACCAGATCGTCGGTCAGGTCGATGGGGTATTCAAAGGGCCACTGTTCCGCCGATTCCTCGACAAAGAAATCGAACGGGTTGTAGACGGTCATGTCTGCGACCAGATCAACCTCGATCTTGAGTTCGCGCACGGGTTCGGGAAATACAAAGCGCGCCAGCCAGTTGCCATAGGGGTCTTGCTGATGGTTGACGAAATGCCCCCCCGGCGACACCTTGAGGCTGTGCGAGATCACGCGCGTGCGGCTGTGCGGCGCCGGGCGCAGACGGATCACCTGCGGCCCCAGCAGAACCGGGCGGTCATACAGGTAATGCGTCAGGTGGTGGATGCTGGCCTTGATCGACATCTCTCGCCCCGGTCGTTCCGTCTGTGCTGTCCCTTCCTAGGCGCCTGACGGGCGCGGTGCAAAGGCGCGATGGGCAGCGAAGGTCCGAAAAGCGGCACTGTATGGGCATGTGCCTGTTTTCCGGGCAGTCACCGGCAGTCACCCCCGCCG
>JAUXPG010000487.1 GCA_030683915.1 Gemmobacter sp. | reverse complement strand
TCCAGATCCTGCATCACGTTACGGATGGTGGCGGCGGACAGCTTTTCCGACATGCTGCGCGTGAGCGTCCGAGACCCGACGGGATCGCCGGACTGCAGATAGCCTTCGACGACCCGGCGAAACACTTCGCGAGACCGGGCGTTGAGATCGGACAGCGGAATCGGTCGGTTCGACATCTGCCATCTCCTGATGCGGCCCATGAAACTAAGGGAACCGCAAGGGGTTCGTCAACCTCATGAGGTGCGTGGGCTTGTCAGGAAACGGTGTGCGGGGTAACTCCCGTGGGTGCGATGTGGAAAGGGCAAGACGATGCGGCCATCGGGGCGGAAACTGGACGAAATGCGCAGGGTTTCAATTGAAACCGGCGTGGTGAAACATGCCGAAGGGTCATGCCTGATCAGGATCGGCGATACGCATGTCCTGTGCACCGCCACGATCGAGGATAAAGCGCCGCCGTTCCTGAAGGGGACGGGGCTGGGCTGGGTCACGGCGGAGTATGGCATGCTGCCCCGCGCCACGCATTCGAGGACGCGGCGGGAAGCGGCAACGGGCAAGCAGCAGGGCCGGACGGTTGAAATCCAGCGGCTGATCGGGCGGGCGCTGCGCGCAGGGGTCGACCGGGCGGCCCTCGGTGAGCGGCAGATCGTCATTGACTGCGACGTATTGCAGGCAGATGGCGGAACGCGCTGCGCGGCTATCACCGGCGGTTGGGTCGCGCTGCGGATCGCGGCAAACCGTCTGTTGACGAGCCGTGCGATCGTGTCAGACCCGATCCTTGATCATGTCGCTGCGGTGTCCTGCGGCATCTATGCCGGCCAACCCATTGTAGACCTTGAGTATCTGGAGGATAGCGCCGCCGGGACGGACGGGAACTTTGTTCTGACCGGCGCGGGTAAACTGGTCGAAGTGCAGATGTCGGCCGAAGGTTCGGCCTTTTCGCGTGACGAAATGGGACGGTTGCTGGACCTGGCGGAACTCGGGATCCGCGACCTGGTAACGGCGCAGAAAGCCGCGCTGTCGTGAGGCGGTTCGATGGGTCGACGTTGCTGGTCGCAACGCACAACGCCGGGAAGTTTGAGGAAATTTCGGCGCTGTTCAGTGATCGGGGCGTGACCCTTGTGTCTGCGGCGACCTTGGGGCTGGCTGAGCCGGCAGAGACTGAGTCAACGTTCGCCGGAAATGCGCGGATCAAGGCCCATGCTGCGGCCAAAGCCAGCGGGTTGATTGCGCTGGCCGACGACTCGGGTCTCTGTGTCGATGGGTTGGACGGCGCGCCGGGGGTCTATACGGCCGACTGGGCGGAAACCGGCAGTGGGCGCAATTTTGGGATGGCCATGCAGCGCGTCTGCGATGAGCTTGCCGCTGGTGCTGATTCCAAACGGACGGCGCGGTTTGTCTGTACCTTGGTCCTTGCCTGGCCTGACGGGCATGACGAGGTTTTTGAAGGTGTAATCGAAGGACAGATCGTCTGCCCGGGCCGCGGCTCCAACGGGCATGGCTATGATCCGATTTTTCAGCCCGAAGGGCACACCTTAACCTTTGGCGAGATGGACCGGTGGGAGAAAAACCGCCTGAGCCACCGCGCCCGCGCCTTTGCCCAATTGCTCACCTGTTTCACGTGAAACCAGACAATCCGAAAGGACCGACCATGCCATTCGGGTTGTACGTTCATTGGCCGTTCTGTGAATCGAAGTGCCCCTACTGCGATTTTAACAGCCATGTAGCTGAAAGGATTGATCCGGAGCGGTGGATCGCGGCTTACCGCAAGGAAATTGAGCGGGTGGCCAACTTGACGCGCGACCAGGTGCTTAGCACCATCTTCTTTGGCGGCGGCACGCCATCGCTGATGCGACCGGACGTGGTTGCAGCGGTCATTGATGCGGCACGTGCCGCTTGGCGGAGCAGCAATACGCTTGAGATTACCATGGAGGCGAACCCCGGGTCAGTGGAGGTTGGTCGGTTCCATGGCTACCGGGACGCAGGCGTAAATCGGGTTTCGTTGGGCATTCAGTCGCTTGACGATCAGCACCTTCGCCTTCTGGGCCGAAAACATACGCGCTCTGACGCCCTGCGCGCCATAGAGGTCGCCCAATCGGTTTTCACGCGTGTCAATCTTGACCTGATGTATGGGCGCCAGCATCAGACCGTTCAAGATTGGCGCAACGAATTGTCGTTTGCCCTCGGCTTGGGTGCCGGACACATGTCGTTGTATCAGTTGACCATCGAAGACGGCACCGTGTTCGGAAGGCGCCATGCTGCGGGCCAGCTTCATGGCTTGCCGGACGAAGACCTCTCGGTGGATTTCTTTCACGCCACACTGGAGCTTTGCGACGCTGCCGGGCTCCCGGCCTACGAGGTGTCGAACCACGCGACACACGACGAGCAATGCCGCCACAATCTGATTTACTGGCGCGCAGGGATGTATGCGGCGATCGGGCCGGGCGCCCATGGGCGGCTTGGCAGCGGGGCGGACCGGCGGGCGACCGAAGCCATCCGCGATCCGGCGGCATGGCTGACTGCGGTGGAGAACCGAGGAACCGGGGATCTTGCGATCACCCCGATCAGTGCGGCGGAGCAAGCCACGGAGGCCCTGCTGATGGGGTTGCGGCTTACTGCGGGGATTCCGTTGACCGAACTGCGCGCGCTGGGAATTGACACCGAAACATGGCCGTCGCGCCGCCGCTTGACCGAATCCGGGCATTTGACTGAGAGCGCCGAGACGCTGCGAACCACGCTGCAAGGCAGGTTGCTTCTAAATGCGGTCCTGTCGGAGCTGACATCCGATTTGAAAGTGGCTCAGACCTGAACGTCACTCGGGATGGACGACAGAACGCGGCACAGCAAATCCAGCTGGTCGAGCGAATTATAGCGGATTGTCAGGGTCCCTGCCCCGGTGTGCGGCTCGTGCGTGATTTTGACGCCCATTTTCAGGTTTGCAGAGACATCCGCCTCGAGCGCAAGCGTATCTTCGTCCTTCGCCGACCGCTTGCCACGGTAAGCGCGCGGCGTGGGGCGCGGCCCGGATTTTTCTTCCCGAACAAGGCGTTCGACTTCGCGCACCGTCATCCCGTCATCGACGATGCGACGCGCAAGTTTGGATGCCTGGTCTGAGGTGACCAACGCCCGCGCGTGCCCGGCAGACAGCGCGCCGGTCTCGACCATGCCGATCACATCGTCAGGCAGGCTCAGCAGCCGCAAGGCGTTGGCAATGTAGCTGCGGCTTTTGCCAAGAGAATCAGCCAGCTTCTCCTGCGTGTGACCGAACCGCTCGATCAGCTGGCGATAGGCCGCCGCTTCTTCCACCGGGCTCAGGTCCGCCCGCTGGATGTTTTCGATGATGGCGACTTCGAGGACTTCGGTGTCGGAATAGGCCCGCACAATGATCGGCACGGTGTGCAGTTGCGCCATCTGCGCTGCGCGCCAGCGGCGTTCGCCCGCGACGATCTCGAATCCATCGCCCTTTTCGCGCACCAGGAGCGGCTGCAACACACCCTTTTCGCGGATCGAGGCGGAAAGATCGGTCAACGCATCCTTGTCAAAGCGTCGGCGGGGCTGGTCGGCGTTGGGCTGCACCTGTTCAATTGGCACCTCTCGCACACCTGCCGACAGGCCGCCCCGGATTGAGGCCGATTCCACCATGCCAACATCCGCCATCAGGGCAGACAGACCGCGGCCCAACCCGCGGCGCTCGGTTTTACGGTCGTTCATGGCATCGTCTCCGTTCATCGCGCCCCCTCATGCCGCGCCAGAACTTCGAGCGCAAGCGCACGATAGGCCTGACTACCCTTTGAATGTCGATCATAATCAAGAATGGTTTGCGCGTAAGACGGCGCCTCGCTGATTCGCACGTTGCGCGGAATCACGCTGCGGAACACGAGCGCTCCGAGGGTCTGCCGCACGTCGGCTTCCACCTGCTGGGACAAGCGGTTGCGCATATCGGCCATGGTGAGCACAACCCCTTCGATGCGCAACCCCGGATTGGCCTTGCTCCGCACCTCACGGATGGTCATCATCAACTGCGAGAGGCCTTCCAGCGCAAAGAATTCAGCCTGAAGCGGCACCAAAACGGCATGCGCGGCAACCATCGCGTTGACCGTCAGAAGGTTCAGCGAAGGCGGGCAATCGATCAGGATGAAATCGAAATCGGCCACGGCCGAATCGACGTGGCGAAGCGCATCATGCAGCAGAAAGCTGCGCTTTTCATGGGCGTGGAGTTCGATATCCGCCGAGGCGAGGTCAGTGTTCGCGGGAATGAGCCACATCGACCCTTCGCCAAGCGCCACGGGCATCGGGTCCAGCGGGGCGTCGCCCAGAAGCAGGTCATAGCTTGTGGTCCGACGTGCATCGCCCGGGATGCCAAGGCCGGTGGAGGTGTTGCCCTGCGGGTCCAGATCCACCAGAAGCACCCGCTTGCCATGCTCGGCAAGTGCTGCGCCAAGGTTTATGGTGGTCGTCGTCTTGCCAACGCCGCCCTTCTGGTTTGCGATTGCGATGATTCTCATGTCGGGCTTGTACTTCCGGTTCGGCGGGTCAGGTGGCACAGCCGCAAGATGCGGGCCTCGCTGTCTGTTTGGCTTGGAAACACCTCGAGGTCAAACGCCCATGCGTCCTGCGCTGCGGTGATTTCCGCCTGAAAACCGGCGCCCTTTGGCAAAAGCGCCACCCCCCCCGCGGCAAGATGGCGCGAAACAAGGCCGAGAAGATCGGGCAGCGGCGCAAGCGCGCGGGCCGACACGACATCGGCCTCCTGCGGCGGGACCTGTTCGGCGCGGGCGCATTCCACCGAGGCGGGTGCCCCGCTCAGTCGAATCGCCTCACGCAGGAACGCGGCCTTGCGCTGGTCGGATTCGACCAGGGTCATGTGGCAACCTGCGGCCCTCTGGCGCGCAAGCAGCGCAAGAACGATCCCGGGAAAGCCGCCTCCGCTACCCAGATCGACGAATTTCCGCGCTGAGGCAGGCACTAGTGGCCAGAGTTGTGCGGAATCTACGATGTGCCGGTCCCAGATCGCCTCAGCCGACGCTCGCGAAATGAGGTTGATCCGCTTGGTCCATTTTTCGACGAGGTCCGCAAAGATGGTCAATGATGCGCGGGTCTGCTGGTCGAACTCAAGCGCCCCCTGTCCCTCCGGTGCCGTCACGCCGACGCCTCGCGCTTTCCGGTCTGGCCGGTCTTGAGGCGGAGGTGGATCAGGGCGAGGGCGGCCGGTGTCATCCCCTCGATCCGCGCAGCCTGTGCGAGCGATTCCGGGCGCGCCCGTTCGAGTTTCTGCTGCAACTCAAACGACAAGCCAGGAATGGCACGGAAATCCAGGCTTGCTGGAATGGACCAGTGCTCATCTTTCTGCACCGAGGCGATCTGATCGCGCTGGCGGCCTTCATAAGCCACATACATCGATTCGCGCTGCAATTGCGCGACAATCTCCGGGTCGATCTGCGCGAGCTCCGGCACAAGCGCACCGATCTGGGCAAGGGTTACATTGGGATAAGACAGGATATCCAGCACGGCCCGCCGGATACCATCCTTGTTGCCAGCGATGCCGACGGTCTCGAGGTCGTTTGGACTGAACTTGTCGCGTGAGAGGATCGACCGGGCCGAGTTCAGCTGGTCCATCTTGGCAGAAAATGCCGCAGCGCGCGTCGGTCCCACGCAGCCCAAATCCAACCCGAGCGGTGTCAACCGTTGATCGGCGTTGTCCACTCTGAGGCTTAGGCGATACTCGGCGCGCGACGTGAACATGCGGTAAGGTTCGGTTACCCCGCGCGTAACCAGATCGTCGACCATGACCCCGATATAGCTATCGGACCGCTGCAGCACGATTTCCTCATGCCCTAGCGCGGTTCGCGCCGCGTTCAGCCCAGCGAGAAGGCCCTGCGCGCCGGCCTCCTCATACCCGGTGGTGCCGTTGATCTGGCCCGCGAAATACAGCCCCTCGATGCCGCGCACCCGCAGGCTGCGGGTCAGCCCGCAGGGATCGAAAAAGTCATATTCGATCGCGTAGCCGGGTTGCAGAATGCGCACGTCCTCCAACCCGGCGATGGAGCGGACATAGGCCTCCTGCACCGTGGCCGGAAGCGAAGTGGAGATACCGTTAGGGTAGACCGTGATGTCATCAAGGCCTTCAGGTTCAAGGAATACCTGATGGCTCGTCTTGTCGGCAAACCGGACAATCTTGTCCTCGATCGAAGGGCAATAGCGTGGGCCGACCCCTTCGATGAACCCGCCATACATGGCGGACTGGTCGAGGTTGGCGCGCACGATGTCGTGCGTCATTGCGTTGGTGTGGGTGATGCCGCAGGAAACCTGGCGGACCGCGGGCTTGCTGTTGAGGAACGACAGCATTACCGGGTCGTCGTCGCCGGCCTGACGCTCCAGCACGTCCCAATCGATCGTTCGGGAGTCAAGGCGGGGCGGCGTTCCCGTCTTCAGCCGACCGCGGCCGGGCGCGATTTCGGCCAGCATCGCGGCCAGTCGCGTCGAGGCCGCGTCACCTATGCGGCCGCCGGTCGCCTTTTCCGGGCCGACATGCATGATACCGTTCAGAAACGTACCGGCCGTCAGAACAATGCTCCGGCCGGAAATGACGGTACCATCGGTCAGCGTCACGCCGGTAACCTTGGCGCCTGACATCTCAAACGCCGCGACTTCCCCTTCAATGATGTCGAGGCCTTGGCGGTCGCGAAGCATCGCCTGCACCGCCGCGCGATACAAAGTGCGGTCGGCCTGGATGCGCGGCCCCTGTACCGCCGGACCTTTGCTGCGGTTGAGCAGGCGGTACTGTATGCCCGCCCGGTCGCCGGCGCGGCCCATCACGCCATCGAGCGCGTCGATTTCGCGCACCAGATGTCCCTTTCCGAGACCGCCGATCGCCGGATTGCACGACATGACGCCGACAGACGCAGCACGCATCGTCACCAGCGCCGTCCGTGCACCCATACGGGCTGCCGCGTCCGCGGCTTCGGTGCCCGCGTGACCCCCGCCTACAACAATGACGTCATAGTGTTTCATGTGAAACAAGCCCTACTTTCCGATGCAAAACGTCGCAAAGATTTCACCCAGCACATCCTCGACGCCGACCCGGCCCACCAAAGTGTCCATCTCGGATATGGCCCGCCGCAGCGACTCAGCCAGCAATTCCTCGCCGCTTTCCGGTCTGCATAACATCGCCCGACAGGAATCCAAAGCCTCTATGGACCGTTCGACTGCCACCCTGTGGCGCGCGCGCGTGATCGTGCCGGCTGAGGCTGCGCGATCAGACAGAACCCGCCCGATTTCCGCAATCAAGGTTTCCACGCCCAGGCCGGTTTTTCCAGAAACCGCCAGACCCGGACCGCCCTCAAGATCGGCCTTGCCGCGCACGATCAAGTCGCCATCGATCGGTTGCACTTCGAGCTCGGCCGCTTCCGAGCCCAGCAAGAACACCCGCAAGTCGGCTGACCGCGCCCGGTCAATCGCGCGGGCGATGCCCATCGCCTCGACAGGATCGACCGTGGCACGTAAGCCGGCCGTATCAAGCAGCGTCACGGGCAGGCCAGCAAGATCCATCCGCACCTCCAGCACGTCGCGGGTGGTTCCGGCATATTCCGACGTCAACGCGGCCTCACGACCCGCCAGGCGGTTGAGAAGTGTGGATTTTCCGGCGTTCGGCGGGCCCACGATGGCCACCTCGAACCCGTCGCGAATGCGCTCTGCCGCAGCATAGCCGGAGCTTTCCGCGCGCAGCTCGGACAGAACCTCATCGATCAGCGCACGCACTTCGGGAAATACATCGACCGGCACATCCTCGTCGGCGAAGTCGAGCACCGCCTCGACCAATGCTGCCGCGCGCAGCATCCGGCTGCGCCAGCCTTCTGCCCGCGCCCCCAGCGCACCGCCGAACACGCGCATGGCCTGACGCCGCTGCGCCTCGGTTTCCGCGGCGATCAGGTCCGACAGGCCTTCGACCTGCGCCAAATCCAGCCGGCCGTTTTCCATCGCCCGCCGGGTGAATTCTCCGGGCTCAGCCAACCGAAAGCCGGGGACCTTGGCCAACCAGGCAAGGACCGCGGACACGATGGCCGGGCTGCCGTGAAGGTGCAGTTCCGCGACGTCTTCGCCGGTAAAGCTGTGGTCGGCCTCGAACCGCAGCACCAGCGCCTCGTCCAGCACATCGGACCCATCACGCAACGCGCGCAGCGCAGTACGGCGGGGTGGACCGAACGAACCGACCAAAGGCAACAGGCCCGTCATCGAACCAGGGCCGGACACGCGGACAATGGCGACACCCGCCTTGCCCTGCGCTGTGGCAAGGGCATAGATCGTGTCCATCGCCCCGCCTCAGCTGTTCATGGAGTCGAAGAATTCACCATTCGTCTTGGTCTGCTTCAGCTTCGAAATCAGGAACTCGATCGCGTCGGTGGTGCCCATCGGGTTCAGGATGCGGCGCAGGACATAGGTCTTTTGAAGATCGTTCTTGGCAACCAGAAGCTCTTCTTTCCGCGTGCCGGACTTGAGGATATCCATCGCCGGGAAGATACGCTTGTCGGCGACCTTGCGGTCGAGAACGATTTCGCTGTTGCCGGTGCCTTTGAATTCTTCAAAGATCACTTCGTCCAT
>JAUXPG010000438.1 GCA_030683915.1 Gemmobacter sp. | reverse complement strand
GTAAAGACCGCGGAAGATGTGCAGGTAGACGGCGACAAAGAACAGCGACGCGCCGTTGGCATGCAGATAGCGCAGCATGTGGCCGCCGTTGACGTTGCGCATGATGTGTTCGACCGACGCGAAGGCCAGATCGACATGCGGCGTGTAATGCATGACCAGAACGATGCCGGTGACGATCTGCATCACGAGGCAGAAGGCCAGCACGATGCCCCAGATCCACATCCAGTTCAGGTTTTTCGGGGTCGGAATAACGAGCGTGTCATAAGCAAGGCTGACGATCGGAAGCCGCTTGTGCAGCCACTTCTCGAAGCCGGTCTTTGGTTCGTAATGGTCGTGGGGGATGCCAGCCATGGGTCGCTCCTCAGCCCAGCTTGATCGTGGAGTCGTCGACGAATTCGGCGACCGGGATATGCAGGTTTTCCGGCGCGGGCCCTTTGCGGATGCGGCCGGCGGAATCGTAATGCGACCCGTGGCACGGGCAGAACCAGCCGCCGAATTCCCCGGCGCCGTCCCCGATCGGCACGCAGCCCAGATGGGTGCAGACCCCGATCATCACCAGCCATTCGCCGGCTTCGTCCATCGTGCGGTTCACGTCAGACGCGTCAGCGGCGGCCTTGTTGGGGTTGCGCGCGCCACGGTCGGGCAGATCGGTCAGCGCGGTGGCGCGGGCCTCGGCGATTTCGGCTTCGGTCCGGCGGCGGATGAACACCGGCTTGCCCAGATACTTGACCGTCAGCTGCGTGCCGGTCTCGACACCCGACACATCGACGAAGATCGAGGCCAGCGCCTGCACGTCGGCAGACGGGTTCATCTGGTTGACCAGCGGCCAGACAGCCGCGCCGGTTGCGACCGCCCCGGCCCCTGCCGTGGCGTAATACAGGAAGTCCCTGCGGGTGCCTGCGGTATCGTCTGCGTGGGACACGTATCCAAACTCCCTCTGAGGACCGGGCGAGCGGCCCAATGCGGTGAAAGGCAGCGCAGAACGCCACCATCGCGGTCGGCTTTTAGCCCCCCCTTTGCGTCGCGTCCAGCATGCAAAGGGCCACATAGCCGCGGTTTTTGCACTTGCTATGCGTCATCTGCGCGCGGGGGGGTTGCCGATCAGCCGATCTGACCAAAAGCAAGGCGCGCGGCGAAGGCCAGAAAGAACAGCGCGACCCCCGTGTTGATGACCGGCGCCGCCCGCAAATAGGCCCGCGCCGCCACCGGAGTGGAGAACGCCACCGCATATACCGAATGAATCAGGAACGACATCGTGCAGGCGCCAAGGCACAGCAAAGCGATGTCAGCGCCCCCTGCACGAGCCACCGGAAACATCGCAAGAACCGCCACCCAGGAGGTCAGCGCCTTGGGGTTCGAGGCATTGACCGACAGCGACCGCAGGAACGCCCCGCCCAGGCCGATGCCCGCCTTGCCCTGCATCGGCATCGACGCCGCACGCGCCCGCCACCCGTCGCGCGCCGCGCGCAGATAGCGGCTGGCGAACCACACCAGCAACCCGCAGGCCAGCAGCGTCATGGCCGTGCGTAGCCACGGCACATGCTGGAACGCGACCGACAGCCCAAGGCTCATGCCAAGGCACCACATCCCGATGCCAAGCCCGACGCCCAGCGCCGACCCGAACCCGGCCCGGCGCCCCGACCCGATGGCCAGCGCGATGGTGTTGAGGACATTGGGACCCGGCGTGGCGATGTTCATCGCCAGAAACGCCCAGACCGTCAGGAACGAGGACATGGGCACCGCGAGGTCAGGCACGACACGCCCCCTGCCCCACCGCCGCTGCCGTTGCCATGTGGTCCCCCCCCGCCCGGATTGCACCTGTTAATGCCACGGTGGCATCACGGGCGGAAGGGGGGAAGGGGCGGCCCGCGCCACCCCTTGTCAGGCCACGCCAGTCAGGCGTCGGCCAACCGGGTAATTTCTTCTTTCAGACGCATCTTCTGCTTCTTCAGATCCGCAATCTTCAAGGGATCCGACCCCGGGCTGCGCTGTTCCTTTTCGACGAGAGTCGAGAGATGCTCGTGCTTCTTGCGCAGTTCGTGCAGGTGGGAAGCGATGGTCATATCGGTCTCCTCAGCGGTTACATCCACAAGACGAGTGCATCACGTTTCCCGAGTCGTGTCACCAAAACTCGGCGTCAGCAGATGCCGGAATCCCGAAAATTCAGCCGAAATCCGCCAAGGCTGCGCCATCGCGCAAAATTGCGCGAACCTCTGACGCATAGCTGTCGCGGTCGCTGTCATGCGCGGCGCCCTCATGCACGATCAGGGGGGCCAACAGGCGGAAGGGGCCGCGGGCGCCCTTGCGCGCACGCACGATCACGCGGCTGGCCGGGCGGCGCGGGCGGGCCGCAAGCGGCAGCACGGAAACTGCACCAAACCCGGCAAGCCCGGCCAGAATGTCGGGCAGCCGGTCGGCCGAATGAATCATCGTCAGCCACCCGCCCGGAAGGAGGCGGCGCCGGGCGGCGGCGGTCCAGTCGGCCAGCGCGGCAGGGCCTTCGCGCTGCGCCGTCTCGCGCCCCGGATCGCGCGCGGCGGTGCCGCCTTCGGGGGCGAAATAGGGCGGGTTGGCGATAACGTGGTCGAATGACACACGCAACGGGGGCGGCATGTCGCGCAGGTCGCCCTCGTGCACCTCAAGGCTGATGCCGGTGACGCTGGCATTCTGGCGGGCAAGTTCGGCATAGGCCGGTTGCAGTTCAAGCCCGCTCAGCCGCAGCCCTGCCACCCGCGCCCCCAGACAGAACGACGCCACGCCGACACCGCAGCCCAGATCCAGCACAGATTGTCCGGTCCGTGCCGGACAGGCCGCTGCCAGCAACACCGGATCGGCCGAGGCGCGATAGCCGGCGCGCGGCTGCGACAGCCGCAGCCGCCCGCCCAGAAAAAGGTCATGGGTCAGGTCCTCGGCGGCGAAACTCACCGCGTGACCTCCAGCCCGTTGTCGGCCAGAACGGCGCGGGCGACAAAGGCATCACGGTCGGCCACCATCAGGCGGCGCGGCAGGATACCGATGGACCCTTCAAGGATGCTGGTGTGGACGTCCAGCACGAAGGCCGCTATACCCTCGCCGGAGAGCAGCGCCTCGGCAAAGGCGATCTGGGTCGGGTCGGTGCTGCGCAGGATTTCCCTCATGGGATTCGGGATTACCGGCAGGCGATCCGCTTGTCGAGAGACGGGGCAAGGGGACATGGCCTTGGACAGCGACGCAACGAAACCGCATGACCGGCTGGCGCGGGCGCTGGCCGACGACATGCAGGCGGTCAACGCCCTGATCCGCGACCGGATGGCCAGCGAACACGCCCCGCGCATCCCCGAGGTGACGGCGCATCTGGTCGAGGCCGGGGGCAAGCGGCTGCGCCCGATGCTGACGCTGGCCGCGGCGCGGATGCTGGGCGGCGCGGGCGACCGCGCGGTCAAGCTGGCTGCGACGGTGGAATTCATCCACACCGCCACCCTGCTGCATGACGACGTGGTGGACGAAAGCACGCGCCGGCGCGGGCGGCCCACCGCCAACCTGCTGTGGGACAACAAGTCGAGCGTGCTGGTGGGGGATTATCTGTTCGCCCGCAGCTTCCAGCTGATGACCGAATGCGATTCGCTGGCGGTGATGGCGGTGCTGGCCAATGCCTCGGCGGTGATCGCGGAGGGCGAGGTGTTGCAGCTGACCGCCGCCCAGAACCTTGGCACCACCGAAGCCGTGTATCTGCAGGTGATCCGCGGCAAGACGGCGGCGCTGTTCGCCGCCGCCTGCGAGGTGGGCGCGATGGTCGCCGGGGCAAGCCCGTCGCAGGTGGCAGCGTTGCGCGAGTATGGCGATGCCCTGGGAATCGCGTTCCAGATGGCCGACGACCTGCTGGATTATGGCGGGGCAAGCGCCGTGATCGGCAAGAACACCGGCGATGATTTCCGCGAACGCAAGCTGACCTTTCCAGTGATCCGCGCCGTCGCAGCGGCGGACGAGGCCGAGCGGGCGTTCTGGGACCGGGTGATCGAACGGGGCGACCAGCGCGAGGGCGATCTGGATCGCGCGCTTGACCTGATGCGCCGCCACGGCACGCTGGAGGCGACACGCGACGAAGCCAACGCCTGGGCGGCGCGGGCGCGGGGCGCGTTGGACGGCGTGCCCGACCATCCGCTGCGCGGTATGCTGTCGGATCTGGCGGCCTACGTGGTGGCGCGGCTGGTCTGACCGGGCAAGGGGGGGGGGGGGGGGGGGGGGGGGGG
>JAUXPG010000409.1 GCA_030683915.1 Gemmobacter sp. | reverse complement strand
CGTAAAGACAGTCGCGCAGGGCCGTAAGCCCGCGCCGTGTTTCGTCTTGTGGCGCCACCAGCGCCACCCGCACATACCCCTTGCCGGGGTTTTCCCCGACACCATCGCGCGCCAGATAGGCACCGGGCAAGACACGAACCCCGGTTTCGCGCCAGAGTTTCAGTGCTGCCGCTTCGCCATCCTCGACCGGCAGCCACAAAAAGAACCCGCCGTCGGGCAGGGTCAGGCCCTGATGCCCGGCAAACACGGCCGCCGCATCGCGGAACTTGGCCTGATACAGCGCGCGGTTCTCGGCCACATGCGCCTCGTCCGACCACAGCCGTTCGGCCACGCGCTGCAGCGGCAGCGGCAACGGCGCCCCGGCATAGGCGCGCAACTGGCGGATGCGCGGCATGGCGCCCGGTCCCGCGGCGACAAAGCCCGAGCGCAGGCCCGGCACGTTCGAGCGTTTGGACAGCGAGTTGAACACCACCACCCGGTCAGGGTCGGCCCCGCGCGCCGCCGCGACCTGCAACAGGCCGGGGGGCGGTGCCTCGCGCCAGATTTCCGAATAACATTCGTCGGAAAACACGGTGAAATCATGCCGTTCCGCCAGATCGAGCAGATCGGCCAGATAGTCGGTGGAGGCCACGGCGCCTTGCGGATTGGCGGGCGAGCAGATGTAGGCCACGGCCACCCGGTCGAGCACTTCGGCGGGCAGGCTACGGTAATCGGGCAAAAATCCGGTGGCGGCAGTAGCGGGCACATAGACCGGCTCGGCGCCGATGGCCAGCGCGGCAACGGCATAGACCTGATAAAACGGGTTGGGCACCAGCACGACCGGGCGGCCGCCGCCTTTGGTTTCCGGGCAGAGGGCGACCAGCGTATTGAACAGCCCTTCGCGTGTGCCGTTCAGCACCATCAGCCCCGAGGCTGGATGCGCCACGCCATAGCGCCGCGCGGTCCAGCCGGAAATTGCGGCCAAAAGTTCGGGCGTGCCTTCGTTGGGCGGATACACCCCGAACCCGGCCAGATTTTCGGCCAGCACATCCCCCAGCCACGCCGGATAGGCGTGTTTCGGTTCACCGATGGTCATGGCCAAGGGCGCGCCGCCGGGCGCGTGATGGTCCAAAAGCGCCCGCAGGCGCGGAAACGCATACTCCGGCAAGTCGGAGAACCG
Source organism: Gemmobacter sp. (assembly GCA_030683915.1). Classification (GTDB taxonomy): domain Bacteria; phylum Pseudomonadota; class Alphaproteobacteria; order Rhodobacterales; family Rhodobacteraceae; genus Wagnerdoeblera. The sequence continues at coordinate 5,690 of JAUXPG010000409.1, read as the reverse complement.
CTCAGGGAATGCCATATCTGCCTCGTCTGCCGGGGTCATGCCGCCCCGTTCGCGCACAGCCTAGCGGCGTTTTGCCCGCCGGTCCAGAAAAACGCCACGATCCGCACGGGTTGCGTGTCTTAAATGGCACGTCCGAGGGTGGGGCGCAGGCCGCGCTAGTCGATCTCGCGCGCTTCGGACACCAGCATCACGGGGATTCCGGCGCGCACGGGAAAGGCCAGATGCGCGGCGCGGCTGACAAGTTCCTGCCGCTCGGCATCCCATGCAAGCGGGGCGCGGGTGACCGGGCAGACCAGTTGTTCCAGCATCCGGCGGTCAAAGGTGGCGTCATCGGTCACTGCAAGGGCTCCGGCATGTCGCCTGCAAGGGCGAGTTCGATCAGCGTGACCAGCGTTTCGCGCCGGGTTTCCAGCGACGGCGCCTCGAGCAGGGCCTGCCGGTCTTCGGGGCCGAAGGGGCAGAGCATGGAGAGCGAATTGATCAGCAGTTCGTCCTCGGCCTCGGCCAGCGCGCCCCAGTCGGTGTTCAGCCCGCGCGATTCAAAGAACCGGCGCAGGAGGGGCAGAAAGGTCTTGCGGTTGAAGCCGGGGTCAGTCTCGGCGCCGCCACGGTCGCGCGCGAACGATCCCCAATCGGCGCGGACCCGGCGATAGGGGCTGAAGCCCGACACCTCCTCCACCACACGGAACCGCGACACGCCGGTGAGGGTGATCATGTAGCGCCCGTCTTCGGTTTCGGAGAACCCGGTCAGACGTGCCGCGCAGCCGATGGCCTGAAGCCGCTTTTCGCCGCCCGGCACCTCGCGCGGCTGGATCATGCCGATCAGCCGTTCGGGCGTCTTGAGCGCGTCATCGACCATCGCAAGGTAGCGGGGTTCAAAGATGTGCAGCGGCAACCGGCCGCGCGGCAGCACAAGGGCACCGGGCAACGGGAAAATCGCTATCACCTCGGGCAGATCACCCAGCCGCTTCATTCCGTCTCCTGACTGCGCCGGTTTGCTTGCCGAAAATCCCGGGGGGACCGGAGGGCCGCACCCCCCGGCAGGTTCGACTGGCGCCCGGTGTCAGATAGGGCGCCGGGGCGATCAGGCAAAGATCAGCGACGACAGTTTGCGCCGACCCTTGAGCACGATCGGGTCCGTGGGTTTGAGCGCGTCGAAGATTGTCATCAATTGCGCCTTGGCGGCGCTGTCGTTCCATTCGCGGTCGCGGCGGAAGAGTTCCAGCAGTTCTTCGACCGCCGCCTCGACCTTGCCCGAGGCGTGCAGCGCCAGCGCAAGGTCGAACCGGGCCTGATGGTTGTCCGGTTCGGTCAGCACCACGGACAGCAGTTCGGTCACCGGGCCGGCCTTGGCGGCCTGCCGGGCCAGTTCCAGCCGGGCGCGCGCGGCCTCGATCTCTTTCGATTTTGCAAGCTCGGGGCTGGCGGAGTTCAGGAAGGCTTCGGCCTTGTCCAGTTCGCCCGCGGCCATCCACGACCGCGCCAGCCCGCCAAAGGCGGCGGCGTTGGCCGGGTCTTCGCCAAGGATCGCGGCGAAGGTTTCGGCGGCATCGGCAGCGGCCCCTTCCTCCAGCATCTGTTCGGCAGCGGCGAGCGCATCGGCCAACCCGCCATCGCCGCCCAGCGCGATGAGGCGTTCGATGAACTTCTTGATTTCAGAACCGGGCAGGGCGCCCTGGAACATATCCACCGGGCGGCCATCGAAGAAGCCGACCACGGTGGGGATGGACTGCAGCGGCAGACCCTGTTGCGCCAGCATCGCGCACAGGCGCTGGTTCTGGTCCACGTCGATCTTGACCATGCGGACCTTGCCGCCCGCCGCGTTCACCGCCGTTTCGAGCGCGGGACCCAGCGTTTTGCACGGGCCGCACCACGGCGCCCAGAAATCGACGATGACCGGCACCTCGCGGCTGCCTTCGATCACGTCCTGCATGAAGGTGGCCTCGGTGATGTCCTTGACCCACCCGCCTGCCGCCGCCTTCGGCTTTGCGTCTCCAAACCCGAGCATGACGCCCCTCCTGATTGTCTGTTGCGCCTTATATGCGCACGGATCGCCGAAAGGAAAAGGGGGGGCGCGCGCGGCCTAAAGATCGAAGGTCGCAAACACCGGGGCATGGTCGCTGGGCTGGGTCCAGCCGCGGGCGTCGCGCAGGATGTGGCTGGAATGCGCCGCATGGGCGATGTCGGGCGTGGCCCAGATGTGGTCAAGCCGCCGTCCCTTGTCCGCCGCGTCCCAGTCGGCGGCGCGGTAGGACCACCACGAATAAAGCCGCCCGTCGGGAATGTCGGCGCGCGTCACGTCCACCCAGTTGCCTTCGCCTTGCACCTGGGCCAGATGCTCCACCTCGATCGGGGTGTGCGACACGATCTTGAGCAGCGCCTTGTGGTCCCACACGTCATCCTCGCGCGGGGCGATGTTCAGGTCGCCCACCAGAATGGCCCGGTCCGGGCGGCGCCAGCGGAAATGGTCGCGCATCTGCGTCAGGTAATCGAGCTTTTGCGCGAATTTCTCGTTGACGGTGCGGTCGGGGATGTCGCCCCCGGCGGGCACATAGAAGTTGTGGATCGTCACGCCGTTTTCGAGTTGCGCCGCGATGTGGCGGGCGTGGCCGAGGGCGGCGAAATCTTCGGCCCCTGCCTCCATGATCGGGCGTTTCGACAGGATGGCGACGCCGTTATACCCCTTTTGCCCGCGCGCGACCATGTAGCGGTAGCCGAGCGCCTCGAATCCGGCGCGCGGAAAGTTTTCCAGCGGGGTCTTGATTTCCTGCAGGCACAGGATGTCGGGCGCCTGTTCCGACAACAGCCGCGCAACCAGCCCTTCGCGCAGGCGAACCGAGTTGATGTTCCAGGTGGCAAGGGTGAAGGGCATGGCGGACTCCGGCTTGACGCGCCGCGACGATAGCCGCAGCCTGCCCGCGCCACCAGCCGAAAGGACGGGCCGCATGCAATCCTTGATCCGGCGCAACCGCAACTACCGGCTGTTGTTCACCGCAGGCGTGATGACCAACCTGGGCGATGGTGTGGTCGCGCTGGCGTTGCCGTGGCTTGCGACCATGCTGACGCGCGACCCGCTGGCCATTGCGGCGGTGGCGGCGGCGGGGCGGTTGCCGTGGCTGGTCTTTGCGTTGCCGGCGGGGGTGATCGTGGACCGTGCCGACCGCCGGCGCCTGATCGCGCGCGCCGATCTGATGCGTGCGGGGCTGGTGCTGGCCATTCTGGGGTTGGCGCTGGGCGCGCCGGGGCCGGGCGCCGTCTGGGCGTTGGTGGGGCTGGCGTTTTTGCTGGGCAGCGCCGAGGTGCTGCGCGACAATGCCGCGCAGACCATCCTGCCCGCCTTGGTGGACCCGGCCGACCTTGAAGCCGCGAATGGCCAGATGTGGAGCGCCGAACAGCTGACGGGCCAGTTCATCGGCCCGCCGCTGGCCGGGGTGCTGATCGGGCTGGGGATCGCGCTGCCCTTTGGGCTGGATGCGGCGGCGCTTGTGCTGGCGGCGGGGCTGGTCTGGCTGATCGCCTTGCCGCGCGAGGCGCGGGCGCCGCAGCGGTTTGGCCCGGCGCTGGCTGAAGGGATTGCCTATATGCGCGCCGACCGGCCGCTGTTGCGGCTGGCCGTTGTGTTGGGGCTGGTCAATTTTCTGGCGATGGGCACCATGACCGTGCAGGTGCTGTTCGCGCAGGATGTGCTGGGCCTGACGGCGGCGGCCTATGGCCTTGTGCTGTCGGTCGCGGCGGCGGGGGCCATCGCGGGCAGCCTGCTGGCGCCGCTGCTGATCCGGGGGATTGGCGCGCAGCGGTGTCTGTATCTTGCGCTGGCGGTCTGGGCGGCCAGCTATGGCGTGATCGGCCTGACCGGCAGCGGCCCGGTGATGGCGGCGTCGCTGTTCGTGTTCATGGCGGGGTCAATGCTGTGGAACGTCATCACCGTGTCGTGGCGGCAACGGCGGATTCCGGGGCCGGTGCTGGGGCGGGTCAACAGCATTTACCGATTCTTCGGCTGGGGTTCGATGCCGCTGGGGGCTTTGGCCGCGGGGGCGCTGGTCGCTGCGCTGGAGCCCGGCTGGGGCCGCGAGGTTGCGTTGCGTGCGCCGTTCATGGTGGCGGGGGTGCTGTCGCTGGGCCTGTTTTTCTATGGCGTGGCGCGGTTGCGGCTGGACTGACAAAAGAAAAGCCCCGGCGCGCAGGGCGTCGGGGCAAGGTCCAACAGGGAGGTATTCCGTGGGTACCTTTGTATGCCATTCCCCGCCTTGATCCAAATCAATATGCGAGTTTCATGTTTTGATTCCCGTCAGCGTTGCAAAAAAGAGACCCGGGCACGCAGGCCCGGGCCAAGTCCAACAGGGAGGATGCCGCATCATGACCCCGATGCGGCGAGGGGAACCCTATGGGAAACGATCTTCCCATGCAGATATGAATAGCCGGTGAATCCGGCAACAATATGACCGCTCAGACCGCCAGCTTGTATCCGCCGCTTTCGGTGACCAGCAGGCGGGCGTTGGACGGATCGGGTTCGATCTTCTGGCGCAGGCGGTAGATGTGGGTTTCCAGCGTGTGGGTGGTGACGCCGGCGTTATACCCCCAAACCTCGTGGAGCAGGACATCGCGGGCCACAACCTGTTGACCTGCGCGATACAGGTACTTCAGGATGTTGGTTTCCTTTTCCGTCAGGCGCACCTTTTTTTCCTTGGCATCGACCAGCATTTTCTGGGCGGGCTTGAAGGTATAGGGGCCCATCTGGAACACCGCGTCCTCGGACTGTTCGTGCTGGCGCAACTGGGCGCGGATGCGGGCCAGCAGCACGGCGAACTTGAATGGCTTGGTCACATAGTCGTTCGCGCCGGCGTCGAGGCCCAGAATCGTGTCGGCATCCGAATCATGACCCGTCAGCATCAGAATGGGAGATTTCACCCCGGCCTTGCGCATCCGCTTGCACAGCTCGCGCCCGTCGGTGTCGGGCAGGCCGACGTCGAGGATGATGAGATCGTGGTGTTGCGATTTGGCGCGTTCCAGCCCGTCGGTGCCGGTGGCCGCTTCGAACACGTCGAAGTCTTCGGTCATCACGAGTTGTTCCGACAGGGCCTCGCGCAGGTCGTCATCATCGTCGACCAGCAGGATCTTGCGCAGGTTCGCCATGTGTCGCCTCCTTGTTGCTTCGTTGCCAAAGACGTGAGGTGGCCCGCGCGGATGTTCAAGCTTTGCGACAAAATCTCACGCGCACGTGTCGCCAGCGGGTGGATTGTTTCAGTTTCTGTCAGTCGCGCGGCCCTTGCCCCCCGCGCCTGCGCGCCGTATCGCTGGACCCCGGAGAGTGCCATGACCCTTGCCCCCACCTTGCCAGAACGGCTGAACCGTGCCCGCGCCGACCTGCGCATGGGCCTGCCGGTCGTGTTGACGGGGGAGGGCGGGTCGCTGCTGGTGGCGGCGGTCGAAACGCTGGGGGCCGGGCGGCTGGATGACATGCGGGCCCTGGGGGCCCCGGTGCTGGCGATCACCGCGCGCCGGGCCGAGACGCTGAAGGCGCGGGCCTATGACGGCGATGTGGCGCGGCTGGTGGTGCCGGGAACGGCGGGGCTGGAGTGGCTGCGCGCGGTGGCCGACCCCAAGGATGATCTGACGGTGCCGATGAAGGGCCCGTTTGCCAGCCTGCGCGATGGTGACGCGGGTTTGCACCGCGCCGCGCTGGCGCTGGC
>JAUXPG010000382.1 GCA_030683915.1 Gemmobacter sp. | reverse complement strand
AAGAAACTCTCCGAGCACAGGCGCTCTGCCCGGATGATCGAATGGCGTGCAAGCAGAACGTGGTAGTAGCGCACGGTTCTGCATGCCTCCTGCGCGATGCCGCGGTACCCGATCAGGCTCAGCGCCGGCGCAAATTGCTCGAAGGCGGTGGGCAGGAAAGGAAAGGCTTCCTTGCTGATCAGAATGCGATGCTGCGGCGAAACCAAGAGGTCGCGCGCCGGCAATCCGTCCCCAAGCGACCCTTTGGGTATGCGCACCGGACGGAGCTTTTCCTCGGTGCCAGGCCAAGCATGCTCGGTCCAGCCGACCCACCGGATGGGTTGTGGGCCATCGTCTTTCGTCACGAGATGGGTGCCCGGCCGGAGATCTTCGACACGCACCGGGCCATCGGGGGTGTGCAGCAGGGTTCCTGCCGCATAGCAGACCGGGACCGGGACGGGGCTGATGTTGACAGACTGAACGTCGATCCGGCCTTTCCCGAAACCGTCCATCTCAGACGCGGTGGCCTGTTCCTGCGGCATGAACACGAGGTAGGTGACCTGACCTGCGGTTGGATAATCCTGCACCGTGATCCGCATCACCTCGTCGCCGCGGAACTGGGCGGGGACCTGGTTGCCGCCTTGGCTATTCGCCGTTGGCAGTTCTCCAAGCCAGTTGACGGTGAAGCTGTAGTTTTGGTTGCCGATCCATACCCGGGTATTGGGATCGGGTCCGCCGTTCAGGTAGAGATCGCCAGAGGGCCCATAGGCCGCAAAGGTGATCAGCATTGCGGGGGCGCCCGTGAGATTGATCGACGGATTGTTCGCCGAACTGCTGTCTATTCTGGCGTAGAAGCTGGTCATCTCACTCACGCGAAGGGCGGGGCCACTGGGCGGCCTTAACCGATCTGACAAAAGTATGTAAAAATGTGTCGAAATGATGATGTGCGGAGGAAATGGTTGGGTCCGATGCGGAGGGTCGGCCAATTGCCATAACGCACAGCAAACCGCGTGCTTGAATTTGCGAGCCCAGTAGCGGGCCCACCTCCAGTGCTCGGCCTCTTTCGCGCCGCGTGGTTACGGCGGGCTCACGGGCTGGCGACGGATCGCCACCCGGGAACGTTCTTCTCCGCGATGCTGTGAAAGCAATGCGTCTGGACCCTAGCGCAAGGGCTAGTTCGGCTGGCCACTTCTCCGGGTTATTCTGAAAACATGGATACTCGCGAGACTCCCCCACGCGATCTGCCCCAACCTCCTGCGCCTCGGCCTCGAAGGCGGGCTGCCAACCCTGCGGGGCGGTCGGTATCGGGATGCGCGAGTGGGAGTTCCGCCCACCGGGCTGCCGTTCATCAAACAGTTCGGCTTCGAGAAACTCGGACTGGCCCGGCTGACTTTGCCCACGCATGGGCCGGAGCGGATCGCGGCGGTGCGGTGCGTGAAGGGCTGGGCAGGGTCGGCGTTCGGCGGACCAGCAAAATTCAACTCCGCCTCATGGGCGCGGCACTGGGGTTCTAACGGGGGCGTCATGACAGACATCAGCCAAAAGGCCGCGGAACGCGCGGCTATCACCGCGGCCGCCGCCGCAGACCCAGCGCGCCGGCCGCGCCCGTCGCCCGGGCCTCTGGCTGGCATTCGCGTTGCCGATTTTTGCTGGATGGGGGTTGGCGCCATAGCCACCCGCATGCTGGCCGACCTTGGCGCGCAAGTGATCCGTATCGAGGACCGCAAGCGTCTGGACATGCCCCGCCGCCTGCCCATCAACAAAACCGCTGGCGCCCGGGCCTATGGCGACGAGGACCCTGACCCCGACCCCAACGCAGGCGGCTTGTTCAACAATTTCAATCGCAACAAGCTGGGCATCACGCTGAACATGCGCAACCCGCGCGGGCGCGAGCTGTGCGAGCGGCTGATCGCCCGGTCCTCCGTGGTGACGGAAAATTTTGCACCCGGCGTAATGGAGCGCTGGGGGCTGGTATATGACCGCATCCGCGCGCTCACTCCAGAGCCGATCCTGGCGAGGATGAGTGGCTACGGCCATTCCGGTCCACACGCCGATTTCAAAAGCTACGGCCCGGTGGTGCAAGCGGTCAGCGGGTTGTCGCATATCAGCGGTCTGCCGGGGCGCGAACCTTCGGGCTGGGGGCTGAGCTACATGGACAACATGGCCGCCTTCTACAACGCCGCAGCCCTGTTGACCGCCATCCATCACCGTAACGCCACAGGCACAGGCACCGAGATCGACCTGTCGGCGGTGGAAACCGGTATTACCCTGCTGGGGCCGGTGATGCTGGACGTCACAGTGAACGGGCGGCGCATGCGGGGGGGCAATTTTCCGCCGGGCAACCGGGTGGAACACCCCGATGCCGCACCGCACGGGGTTTACCCGGCGTTGGGCGAGGACCGCTGGATCGCGCTGGCCATCATGACTGAAGATGACTGGAAGGCGCTCGTCGCCGAACTGGGCCATCCCGACTGGGCCGCCGACCCGCGCTTTGCCACGCAACGCTTGCGCCATGCAAACCAAGACACGCTGGACCCGCTGGTGGCCGCCGCCACCGCGCAGCGCGACCGCCACGAGTTGATGCACCGGCTTCAGTCGCGTGGTGTCGCCGCTGCAGCCGTGCAAACTGCCCAGGACATTTGCGACCACGACCCCCAGATCGCGCAATCTGGAGTGCTTTTCGAACTTGATCACCCTGTCATCGGCCCGGCGCGGTTCGAAGGTTTGCCGATCCGGTTTTCGCGCCTACACGTGGACAACTGGCGCTCGGCGCCACTTTTGGGTGAGGACAACGCCTGGGTTGCGGCGCATGTATTGGGGCTGGCGCCTGACGAATTCGAACAGGACGTCGCCGAAGGGGTGTTTGGATGACGATGCAACCCTTTTCCGGCCTCAAGGTCGTGGATCTGTCGGACCTCATCGCTGGCGAATTCTTGGCGCGTTTGTTTGCAGACATGGGCGCCGAGGTGACCCGGGTGGAACCGCCGGACGGCGCCCGCACCCGCCATGTCGGCCCTTGGGCGGGCGGCGCCCCGGGGCTTGAGAACAGTCTGACCTTCTGGACCTACAACGCTGGCAAGCGGTCGGTCGTGCTCGACCTCAGTGCCGAGGGTGGGGGGCGCCTGGCACCGTTGCTGGCCGATGCGGATATGGTGGTGATGACGTGGCAACCTGCCCGACTGGCCGAACTGGGCCTGGATCCCTACGAACTCTCTGCCCGCTATCCCCGGTTGGTCGTCGTCTCGGTCACACCGTTCGGGCTGACCGGCCCTTGGGCCGACTACCGGTTCAGCGACCTGACGGCGCTGGCTGCGGCCGGGCCGCTGGCCCAGTGCGGCTATGACGACCGATCCGTCCCCCCCGTGAACCCCGGCGGCCCGCAGGCGCAGCACACCGCGACAGCATTCGCCCGTATCGGCGCGCTGGCCGCGCTGATCGAACGGCAGGCGACGGGATTGGGGCAGGTGCTGGACGTCTCGATCCATGGCGCCAATGCGATGAACACCGAGCTGGGCGTACCGTTCTGGCTTTACAACCGCGTGCCGGTGCTGCGTCAGACATGCCGCCACGCCCAGCCGGTGGTGACGCAACCGGCGATGTTCGCCTGTGCCGATGGCAGCTACGTCTACTACACTCTTATCCTCGCCGATCAGCACAGCTGGAAAATCCTTGTGCAGTGGATGGACGAGGCCGGTATGGCCGCCATGCTGACTGACCCGGCCTTTGACGACGTGCTGCACCGGCAGGCGCATATGGGGCAGATTCAGGAATTGGTGGAATGCTTTTTTCTGATCCAAGACGGTCACACCGCCTATTTGGAAGGCCAGCGCCGTGGCCTGCCTATCGGTATCGTCAACGCGCCCGAGGATCTGCTGGAGGATGAACACCTGAAGGCCCGCGGGTTCTTTGTGCCGGTGGACACCGAATCGGAACATGGCACGGTGCTTTTTCCCGGCGAAAGCTGCCGGTTTTCGGCGTGGAACCCGGCCCCGCGCCGCCGCGCGCCGCGCTTGGGGGAAAATTCGCCCGAATAGTCGGTCAATTCATCATCAGGAACTTGCCCGACTTTGCTCCCGCCGCTACGATTTGCCCAGGATCGGCTGTGCCGGTCTGCGGAGGAGGTCCGGGAATGGTGGAAGCAGACGAACTTGCACGGGTGCGCGTCAACGCGCCGGGTGATGTGCGGACGGCGGCCGGGTGGCTCCGCGCAGCGGTTGAACAGCGGCTGGGAAACTGGCGGGTGGCGACATGTTCCAACATCGCATCGGCTCGCCCGATGCGCGATGGGGAGGGCACGGTGCTCGCCACCAGTGTCTTTGACTGGGCGGATGCGGGCGCGAACGGCTGGTGGCGTAAGCCACGGTTGGCGTTGGAAAGCCCGCTGCCCGCAGTTTGCCGGTATGAAAGCGACCCCGTCTGGGGCAATGCCGAAGGGTTCCGGGCGTTGTCGGGCAACCCCATGCTTGCACGCATTGACACCTCTGATTTCGAACGCCGCGCCTTGTGCCGGGCGGCCATCGTGGTGCCGGTGCATATGCCGTTTGGCCGGATCGGTGCTGCCAGCCTTGTGCCGCGCGACCCTGCGCTCACTGACCTGTCGGTTCCGTTCGCCCAACATGCGGAGGCTTTGGGCCAGCTGTGCCGGGTCTTTATCACCAGCCACGTGCGGGTGATGGAAGGCAGCGCCCGCCTACCGATGGGCGTGGCCCTGTCGCGGCGCGAGGTCGAATGCCTCCGGTGGGCTGCCGTGGGCAAGACTGATCTGGAAATCGGCATGATCATCTCGCGCAGCCGGGCAACCATTCGGTTCCACATCACCAACGCCACCACGAAACTGGATGCAGTCAGCCGCAGCCAGGCGGTGTTCAAGGCGGCCCAACTCGGGTTTATCAGCCTGCCGGGATGACTCCTGTGACAAAGGTCAGGTGACGCCCGTCGCCCCGGGGCCCAGGCTTGGCCAAAGCGGAGGTGCAACATGGGCGGCGTGGCAGTTTTCGGCGGAACGGGGCGGCTGGGGGCCGAGGTGGTGCGCCATCTGTCAGCGCAGGGGCCGGTGCGGTTTGCCTGGCATTCCAAGCGCGAAGACGCGGCCGCGCTGGTGGACGAACTGCGAGGCTTGGGGCGCGATGTGGAGGCGGCACAGGTGGACGTGCGCGATGCTGCGGCGGTCGGTGGCTTTCTCGCGCAGGTGGACGCAGCCCTGGGCCTGAAGGCGGTGGTTTCGGCCAATGGCGCGCCCTTTCCGGTCTGCCCGCTGTGGGACGCAGATCCGGCCGATTTCCGACGTATCGTCGAAGTGGATGTATTCGGCAGCTTCCACATCCTGCAAGCCGCCACCCGCCTTTTGGCCGCGCGCGGCGGTGGTGCCATCGTGCTGTTCCTGACCGCAGCGGTGATGCGCACTGCCGTCTATGATGGCATGTCGGCCATATCGAAAACCGCTGTCGCGGGCATGATCCGCCAGATGGCACGCGATGCGGGACCAGTGAACGTGCGGGTCAACGGCATCGCGCCCGGTGTGGTCGATACCGACAAACTGGCCGACCTGTCGGTGCTGCCGCCTCACAAGCGGCGGTTGGTTGATGCCTTCATCGCCGACACGCCCTTGCCGCGGCTGAACAACCCCGCAACCATCGCAGCATTGGCGGCCTTTCTGACCACTGATATCGCGGCCGACATCAGCGGCCAAATCATCGGCACCGACGGCGGCTACAGCGCGTGACCCGGCAGTCGCAGTGCCCCACCTGCCAGCGCGTTGCCAAGCTCTACCCGCACCTGCGCCAGATGCGCGCGCATTGCCGCCGCGGCCCCCGGCCCGTCGCCTGCCAGCAGCGCATCGGCAATGCCCTCGTGCGCCTGGACGGTTTCATCGCTGAGGCGATACCCCGCCGCGTCGACGCGCACCTGATCGGTTACCATCATCGCCACAGCGCCCAGAACAAGCCGCAGCACCGGATTGCCCGAGAGGTCCGCTACAGAGTCATGGAAATCCAGGCCCGCCGCGAGCGCCCGGTCGGTGCTGCGCGCGCCCGTGGCAAAAGGCGCCATCAGCGCGTGAACCTTGGCGCGGTCGGGGTTGCGGGCGGCCATGTCGGCCAACATCGGTTCCACCGTTTCCCATGCGTCCAGCAACTGGTCCAGTGTCACGCGCCCCATCATCAGATACAGCGCCAGCGTGCCGGCCAGCATTCCTGACTCGACTGTGCCCACGACGGTGCCATTGCCGGGGCCGGGGCGAATGGTCACAAGGCCTTGCACCTCCAGCAGGCGCAGCGCCTCGCGCAGGGACGACCGGCTGACGGCATAACGCGCCAGCGACTCCGCCTCGGTCGGAAGGGGATCGCCATAGTCCAGCCCGCGGGTCACTATGTCCTGCACGATATGCAGGGCGACCTGTTCGGCGCGCTTGCGCGGGCGTGGGCGTGGGATGCGGGTCATACTGTGGCTCCAAGTCGAGGGGTGGTGTGGCTGGCCCATGCCGCCACCGAAGCAAGGGCAACGGGTATCGGCCCGGCCTGACGCAGCGCAAGGGCGCGAAAGACCAGCGCAGCGGCGGCCAGCCCGGTCAGCGGGTCGGCGGCTGCATCGCCGACGAAATGCGGGGCCTCGTCGTGCCACTCGACCAAGCCCCCGGCGGCCGCGCAATCGTCGCCGAAGCCGATGCGCGTGGGGTCGGGATGGGCCCTAATCGCCAGCCAGACGCACCCAGGCGCCAGAAGCGGCGCCAGCCACCCAAGCGCCCGGGGCCGCGCGTTCGTGATGACAACATCTGTCCGCGCGAGCAACGCGCGCAGGCGGGCCTGATCGGCGACGTCGCTCCAATCCATCCGCCAGCGCGTCTTGGCGCCGTTCAGCAGGGCATCAAGGGCAGGCGCGCGGGCGGCGGTTGTGTCGGGGCGGTGAGAAGTTTCCACCTTGGTCACCTGACAACCCGCCTTTGCCAGCAAAGCCCCGCAGAGCGGCCCGGCCCAAAGCGCCGACAGGTCCACCACCTGCGGCGGCCTGTCCCACGGCTTGGGCGCCTTGGCGTCGGGGCGGGGCGCGGGGCACCGAGTTTCGCCAACCTGCGCCACCGCAAGGCCCAAAAGCGCTGCCTGTTTGACTGCGGCCTTGGTTGAAAACTTCCGCAAATGTGTCTCCAGCGCGTGCAAGGGATCGCTTGCCCCGATTGCCTGACCCAGCAGGGCCGGCACCATCTCGCGGTCGCTCTCGCGGGGAAGGTTCACCGCCAACCAGCCATCGCGGGCCCTTATCATGCGGCAGGATCCGTTGGCGGACACTGCCCCCGGCGCACCCAGGGGCAGCAGCCCCTCCCGCATGGCCGTCATCCCCAGTGGGGGGTCCACCCGCGACCCCATCGCCGCAGACCAGAGGGCAACGCGGGCACAGAGCCACGCTTCGGCCTGAGCAATCGCGCTCATGGCAGCACCGAATCGACCAGACCCCATGCCAGTGCCTGACTGGCGCCGATGCGCTGGCCGGTCAGCATCAGCCAGGCCGCCCGGTGGCGACCGATCCGGCGGGGCACGCTGACGCAGCCGCCTGCGCCGGGGATCAGGCCCATGGCCAGTTCCGGCAAGCGGAACCATGCACGCGGCCCAGCCTCGACCCGGTGGGCTGCCACGGCGATCTCGACACCCGCACCGATGCAGCCCCCCGCCACCTGCGCCCGCGCCCGCTGCCCCAAAGCCAGCATCCGGCCCGCCACTGACTGCACGCGCCGCAGCAGATGCGCTGCCGCCAGATCCCCCGCCTGACCGAACTCCGCCAGATCTCCGCCTGTGGAAAACAACCGTGCCGCGCCACACAGGGTGACGGTGGGATTTGTCGGATCGGCAAGGCAGCTGTCCAGCGCCGCCACCAGCGCATCGCGCATCGCCGCTGACAGGGCATTGCGGTTGGCGGGATCGTTCAGCACGAGTTCGACAGCATCGCCGCAGCGCGTGATCCTGACCGGGTCTGGGGGCGATACGGGCAAGGGCAGAGGGCCGCGCGCCCGGAGCCAGTCACGAAAGCCCTGTCCGCCCAGCAAGGTGGAATAGCCCAGCGATTCCACCTCCAGCCCCGCTTCGGGCGGCAAATGTTCGGTCAGATGCAACACACGCAGCAGCACTCCTGCGGCGACCGGCTGCGCGGCCACCGCAGCCGTCACCCGCGCCTGCGCTGCCACGGGGTCGGCCACCGCAACCCAAGGCGCCGGCGCGTCCGGGGCGATTGACAGGCACAGATCACACTCGGCAGGGTTCACCGATGGTAAGGGACCACCGCGGTGCAACCGGATGACCGGCGCAGGCCACAGGCCGACAGGCAGATCAGCCGCGCGCCAGGTCATCGCGCAGGACCCGCCGCATCAGCTTGCCCGTCTCTGACCACGGCAGAGCATCGCGGACATGAATCTCCTCGGGCGTGCGGGTGCTGCGCAACAGGGCGCGCACATGGGTGCGCAAGGCGCCGACGTCCACCGCGGTGCCGGGGCGCGGCACCACAAAGGCCACGACCCGTTCCCCCCATTGCGCATCCGGCGCGCCGACCACCGCCGCCTCTGCCACCGACGGGTGGCGGCACAGCGCATCCTCCACCTCGCCGGGCGAAATGTTTTCTCCGCCCCGAACAATGACATCATCCAGCCGACCGTCAAGGAACAGATACCCAGCATCGTCGAACCAGCCGCGGTCGCGGGTCGGAAACCACCCGCCCTCATCAGTTGCATTGCGGTCAGCATAGCGACCCGAAACCTGATCTCCGCGCACCCAGACCTCGCCCGCTTGTCCAGGGGCGCAAGGGCGGCCATCCGTATCTCGGATCTCGACGGCCACGCCCGGCAGCGGGCGCCCAACGGAGTCCAGCCGCGCCAGCGCAGCCGGGTCGCCCGCGCGGGCTGCGGCATGGTCCTTCGGTCCCAACAGGGCGATCGTGGAACTGGTTTCGGTCAGCCCATAGGCATTGGTGAAGGCGACATCCGGCAACAGCCTGAAGGCACGCTCCACCACCTGGCGCGGCATTCTTCCGCCCCCCCAGGCGAGCGCGCGCAAGGCGGGCAGGCGCGTTCCCTTCGCCTCCACCACATCGAGGATGCGGTCCAGCATGGTGGGCACCAGCATGGCCTGGGTCACGCCGTGGCGGGTCGCGGCGTCGACCCACGCCGAGGGATCAAACGCCGCCAGTTGCACAACGCGCCGCCCGGCATGCAGCGCCGTCAGATGAGCCATGACGCCTGCAATGTGATAGGGCGGCACGCTGACAAGGGTGGCTTCATCCTCGGCCGCGCTGCCAAAATCAACCGTGCCGACAACATAGGCGGTCAGGTTGGCATGGGCCAGAAGCGCGGCCTTTGGTGCCCCCGTAGTGCCACTGGTGAAAAGCATCACCGCGGTATTGTCCCCATTATCGTGCAGGTCTCCGCCCGTCGGCAGCCCCGCCAGCGCAGAGGCGCGCAAAACCTCGACCCCGGCCAAACCCGCCAGCCGCCCGGCCATTGCGTCATCGGTCACCACCACCGCAGGCGCCAGCCGCAGGGCCAGTGCGCGCAGTGCGTCATCCGTCAATCGGTAGTTCAGC